>JANDJG010000111.1 GCA_024331085.1 Nitrospira sp.
CAAGCCTCCGGCGACAAACAAGCAGGCGAGCCCTATCACCAGACTCAGCATAGTAAGGGGCCTGGATGCGACCTGCCCGCCTTCATTCTTATTCATCGGCCAATTGGATCAGGGCCCGCGCCACCTCTTCGGGCGAGGCATGGGGGCGAAGTTTTTTCCAATGTTTCGTGGCGGGTCGTCCGACGATCAGCAGGGTTTGGTGATCCGACGGATCGTCAGTCCAAAGCCCAAGCCGCTTCAGAACAAGTGGGAACCGTGTGGAATCGCCGGAGAGAAAGTACCAGCCCGGCTCATCAGCCCCATGGCGATGTGCGAAGGCCTTGAGCTGCGCCGGTAGATCGCGCGGCACATCGACGCTCAACGAGAGGAACCGCACCGCCGAGCCAAAGGCCGAGCCGAGCCGTGCTCGCACCAGGCGCAGCCGGTCCACTTGGAGCGGACAGGCTTCGCGGCAGTGGGTGTAGAAGGCATGAATCAGCACTGTGTGGCCCGCGAGCAGATCACTATAGAACCGGTGGGACTGCCCATCCTGATCGACCACTGGTTCATCGGTAAAATACTGCCGCGCCCGTTCATCGACAGGGACCGGCTCGGCAGCCTGGGCCACATCAACAACCGGCCCGTTGAGCCATCCCGCCGCGACCATCGCGAACAGGCTCCAGACTATCAGACAGAAACGGAGCAACATGGAACGGACATTAACGCGTGATCGCCCCCTCAGTGTCATCGAGCACCTGAACGATGGATTGAGGCGAGAGGAGACCCGAGACCCGTCGCCAGATTCCTTGCGCTGGACTGCCAATGAAGACGTCGCTCGCATGGGCGCTAGGGTCTTGACCCACTCGGATGCCGAACGCCCCCCAGAGCCTTGCCAAGTCCGTTCGCTCTCCTGTCAGGCGATACCAATACGGCAGGTCTCCAAATGTCCGATGGTGCGCCGCCAACTGGTCGGGCCGGTCATGCTCAGGATCAACCGTGACCGACACCACCACCACGTCCCGCCCGACTCTCTGGCCCAGGTGCCGATAGACCGAGGCAAGGAGCCCGTTGACGATCGGACAGGCTGTCCGGCAGATGCTGTATGTGAATGTCAGAATCACCAACCGATCGCCCATCACTTGGTGAAACGAACCGGCGCGGCCTTCCTGATCTTGCACCGGCACGTCCGGACAGTTGATCGCCACCATCGGGGGCGAGGCCGGCTCAGCCCTGACCGGCTCCACCATCAAGCCTCCGACGAGCCACCCCAGAAGAACGAAGAGCAGCAACGTCATGACCGGCAGGTTGTCTGTTCCGGACCTCATCATTCCTCGACGATCAACGTGCCTGGGACAGACGAGGGTCGGCCGTTGACGGTGGGATAGAGAAAATAGGTACCAGCTTCATGCACCGTCCCCGTCGCCTCATAACTGCCCAGTTGGTCCGGAAGGCGGCGCAATGGCCATTCGTCATAGAGCCCGCCCTTGGCCCGCATGAGCCGGAGCGTGACGTGCGTTGCTGATCCATCGTCCTCTTCTTCGCCGGCCGATTCCCTGGATAACCTTGATAATTGAACCGTCACCGGCTCAGCGACGTGGGCTGTGAGCTTGGGCGGCGCAGCCCACTGCCAGCCCTGTTTGGCCTGCCGAGGTGTCTCCCGACCGAGCGGAGGCAAGCCGACACAGGTTCGCACCGATGGCGACTCTCCCGCAATCGCCAGCATGAGCCGTCCGCTGGATGCAGGCAGCCGGACCCACTGGCGATAGACGCCCGGTTCGATTTCGTGAAAGGTGCGGCGAACGGTTTTCACTGCCAACGGCGTGTGGCCGTAGGCTCGGACTCCCTGCGTCGGGGCGTTCATGCCTTCCATGTAGGTGTAAATCGTTCGCTCGGTCGGATGGGCGATGAACGTGCCTTTGCCGTCCGCCATGAGTGCCATGGCGGGAGCCGTAGGTCCTCCTGACCTAACCGGAAACGGTTGAGCTCCGATCGCAATCGATTTAACTGGTACCGGCCCGTCGCCGAGCGACGGCCAGGCGAAGAGACTGAGCATTCCCTTGTCCGGCACAAGCACATAGGCGAATTGATCAGACCACAGCAGGTCTCTTGACTTGCCTGACAACGGAATCGACACCATCCGATGGGGAGGAGTCGTCGCAATGGCGGTCAGACCGGTTGGCGGTGTGGCCACCACGACCCAGCGGCCATCGGGACTCAGCGAGGCCCACTCCAAGGTTTGGGCCACGGCAAGACGATCCCGTTCATGACCGTCCGCATCGAATCGAACGATTCGACCTTTCTTGCCATCCACCACCCAAAGCATAGGCTCGTGTGGAGAAGCGGCCAGGCCGGTTGGAGAAAAGTCTAGCGAGAGGGTGCGATGCACCACCATCTGCCGGGAATCGATGACGGTCAGTTGACGGGTCTCGCGGCTTGCGGCATAGGCCCACGGGGCATCGGCTGCGAACGTCACGAGGGGCGGCCCCTCTCCCACGGGAAACGATTCCGCCACCGACCAGGTGGCGGTGTCGATGGCGGTGAGCCAGCCTTGTCCCTTTCCGCCGACTTGGTCTTCGAGTTCACTGATCCACAAGAGCCGGCTGTGTGGTTGTATGAAGACCTGATGGGGACGACGAGGGCGGTCGATCCGATGGGCGATTGTAAAGTCTCCGGTCTCGACCACGATCACCGCCTTTGTGCTCGGCACCGCCACCGCCAGCCACCGATCATCCGGCGTTGCAACCCAATCAGCAGCGGGGGCGGGAAGAGAAACCGATCGATAGAGGCTGCTGCGGCCCGCAAAATTGATGGAGGGGTCAAGGATTGAAAGACTCGGCTCCTGGTCCATGGTCACGACGTAGGAGCTGGTCAGGTCAACGAGGGGGCGACCAAGGAGCGATCCTCCAAGGTACCGGCCGATCCGTTGTGAGCAGGTGGACACGGAACCGGAGAGGGGATCGATCTGCCAATCGATCCAGGCACCGGGCCACCATTGGGTGAGCGGCGTTCCATCCGGCGCTCGTTTTGCTTCGAGGGTCAGCCGGGCAGGCCGGTCTGTTCGGGAAACGGGGCCTGATTCATTGTCACCCCGATTATCCTCCCGCTCCACTTGAACGCGCAACGTGACGCCTTCCGCCTCGACCGTTTGGTCCATAAGGACCAAGGCGAAGGCGGTGTCCTGGGGGCTCGGCGCCGCCACATCGAACAGGCCGAGTATCGCGACACCGACCACCCACCGAGCGATACGCTCCCTCATGGCACTCGACAGGACGATCGCAAGCCGGATGAGAACACCGGGAGCCCCTCGACACGCACCAACGCCCAGAGACCGTTCGTGATGCCGAAGCCCGCATGGTCTCGATACAGATAGTCGCCCTTGACCCGATGTTTGCCGCCGGCCATCGGCATGACGAGGTCAAAGTGCGCGAGCGGGGTCATGCTCTCCTGCCCGCCACGGGCAAAACTGAGGGGGTTGCGCCCGATACATTGAGACCCCACGCCCCAGTCGGCAGGACGAGAGCCGTTGGGGAAGCCACCTGGTCCCAACCGTTCGGCCAGGTAGGGATCTCTCGACCAGTGGTGACCGTGCAGTTCCATGACTGTTCCTCGACCCACACCGGTCGGCATGACGGTGCGGAGTCGCAATTCGCTGCCCGGCCTCACTCGAAGGATCGGCACGGCCGGATCACCCACCGGCTGCGACGTGGC
This sequence comes from Nitrospira sp., assembly GCA_024331085.1. GTDB lineage: Bacteria > Nitrospirota > Nitrospiria > Nitrospirales > Nitrospiraceae > Nitrospira_D. The sequence goes on from JANDJG010000111.1 coordinate 3,688, forward strand.
CGTGACACTGCCGCCTATTGAACAACAGGCATTGGAGAAGGCCTGCCAGGCATGGACGGCCCCGGCAAACCCCTCGCGCCCGAAGGGGGCATCAGGAGGCAGGCCGAACCGGAACCACATCGGCTCCGTGCCGTAGTTGATCGCCATGTGGCCCGCGTCATGTGCGTCTTCTGGCACGGTCCGGTTGCTCGGCTCCTCCGCCTCTGCCTTCTCGGCCGCTAAATTGGCCAGGGCGGCTCCCTTCGCGTCTCGCAGGTTCAAGCCCTTTTGATGGACCAGCGCGATCTCGCGGAAGGCTCGATTTTTTGGCGCCCCTCCTTCGATCGTTGGATAGATCACCGTCGCCGTGGCTCGGCTCCGGCGTTGCTTGGTGGGATCCTGCCGATCCATCGCCCAGTCGTCGAACGTTTCAAGCCAGATCGACTTTTCCGGCTCGATCACCATAGCTCCCACGGCTGCCTTCTGTCCCTGTTTGATCCGATCCGGCGGCGAAAGGTTGCTCACGCCGAATTCGACCGGAACAAAGCGACACTGTTTCGCCCCTGGCATGACGAGGCGAGTCGTGTTCGGCGTGTAATCGGGATATCGATCGAGCCGCCAGCCATACTCGGCTCGGCCATCGGAGCCGGGTGCCACGCCCACCACTTCGTATTTGAAACTCTCCGCCAGCCGGAGGGTCACAATTTCGAGAACATTGCCGCTTAACACCTGGCTGAGAATCCTGACGAAGTCACTGTGCAACTGCTCTCGGCACCGTTGCCGCTGCGGCACGAGCGCCAGCGGATCGAACTGGCTCTTGGGTGAGAGCAGGGGAGCGCCGTCATGTTGGACCCGCGGCTGCTTTCCGTCATCGTCCCCAAGGAACGGTCCTTTGTTCCCAGGTTTCACGGCCGTAACTCCCTGAGCGAGTCCCTGAATCCCAACCGTCGGCGGGGCTTCGAAACATTGGGCGTTCTGCACAGCAGCCGTCAGTTGCTTCACCAGTGAGGGGATGACCTGCTGAGACGACTCCTGAGCCTGAGCGACCGGAGGCGGTGAGGCCGGCATCTCCACCACGGTGGGCGACACATGTGCGGGACCGCCGGCTGACTCGCTCGTCCGGTGGATTTGTGCATCGCCTGTTGTCACGTGACTCTGGGTGATCTTCAGATCTTGCCGCAGCGCTCGTTCCAAGATGGCCGTGGCAACGTTGGCAAAAAGCTCCGGCGTCATGAACTCGTTCAACGGCCGCAAGCGGGGCTCGCGAGTAAAGAGACTCAATCGATCGAACTGTTGCGCAAGGTCGTTCCCAACATAGGGCGGACAGAGCGGTCCGCTGCTCGCCGTGTCCAGCACACCCGCATACCATTGGTAGAGTTTGACGCCGCCTGGTGCCACTCCACCCACCAGATTGACGCCGACCGTGTCGCCGTCCGACGCCTGGATGTCGTAGTGCACCATCTGGGGATGGAGGCCGATCACGTTGGAGGGGCGGATGAGGTTGTTATTGAACGTGGTCATGCTCGATGCTCCGGCCCCATGGTCGCGGATCACGATCCCGGAGAGGGCCGTGTAGCCGTCCAGGTCCGCCATCTGGCTCTGCGTGACCGGCAACCGGTTGTGCAAGGCGACCTGCACACAGTCGCCCGCCGCGGCTCGGATGACGACCGGCTCCAACGGTGCGCCAGGCTTGAGCTTGCCGGTGGCAGGGTCCAAATCGGAAAGCCTCACGAACAGAATCGCCGTCGGATCGTGCAGGGGACCGGTGCCAAAGGTGGTCTGCTTCCCATCGATAAGCAGAGTCAACTGTGTCTGCCGGGGGTTATAGACGAGTGTGCCCCCCTTCGGATCAAGGGCGCTTCCAGGAGCCGCCGGGGGAATCGAGATGCCCGGCACCGGATCGAGCACCTGGTTCGCCAACACCGCTGCCACGTGATACGACCGCACCGGAGCCGAGGCAGGGCAGGCGGAACCAACCGGCAAATGAGACGGCTGGGGATGGCCAGGAAGCGGCACGAGATCCGCCTGTTTCTGATCGTAACTTCGCACGATTCCCCAGGCTCCGCTCCAGAGTCCATCTTGACTTGCATCGATCACATAGAGGCGATCATTGATCGCGAACCGATGGTCCTTGAGCCGCGCGGTGAACGTGAATTGCTCCGACAGGCCGGTATTCTGCGAATTGCGCCAACCTGAATGGGGCGCCTGCCCATAGCCGGAGCCGGCTTGCAACCAGAGGAGGCCGTTGATGGCGCCGTTGTGTTCGTGTTCGTGCGAGCCGGCTTGGATCTTGACGCGGATCAGGTCCCCCGCATGGGCTCGCAGGATCGGCGTAAAGGGATCACCCGCCAACACCCCGTTGGTCAAGGCCGGATAGGGGGTCGAACCAAGCTGGGTATTGAGTTGGGCAATCGCCCGATCCGTTCTCGTTTGAAGGGCAAGGGCGAGATCCCCCGCCGGCCCGCTGCTTTGCGTCCCCCTTTTTCCATCCGGCCCGACTTTCGCGGGATCGTACACGCGGGCGGCGACCGGTTCGTTGCGATAGTTCACGACCATCATGCCGACGTCGTCCGCTGAGATCGCCTCGGGGCAGGGCCTGAGCGGAGGATCAGGGTTGTTGTACACTGCTCCGTGCAGTCGGGGTTCGTTGTTTCCACCAGGACAGGTCGGCTCATAGGCCATAATGTCCGGGAAAACCGGATTCGTGGGTTTCCGGTTGGACGGATGGATGGCAAAGCGATAGGTGTCAGGCGTCGGTAAGACATTCGTATCGACCTCGTAGGACCAGCCCTTTTCGTTGACGCCGACGTACACACCCTTCTCATAGGCATGTTGGAAGTCGCCGAACTGGATGAAGAACTCCCGATGGGAATCGTCCTGCTTGTCCTTGTCAATGTCCAGACCGGTCCCCTTTTTCCCGGCAATCACCGCTTGCCACGACGTGGGGCCTCCATCTTGGCGGATGGCCGGATCGTAGAGTTTCTGTCCTGTCTCGTTGTGCCGCCATTCCGAGCCGGGTGGCTCGCTCAACATGGTGGCGTAGAGGCCCACCTGCTGGTGCGTGGAGGGTCCCAGGTGGTCATGGGTGAAGGTCGTGCCAAGTCCCCGATGGACATGACCGGTATTCACAACTGGATCGGAGAACCACCGTTGCAATGTGGTCCTGGCCCCCAGCCAATCGCAGACGCCGGGCATCCCAAAAGTCAACTCAAACTTGTGAGCGTCGCCTCCGACTTCTTCCCAGGCCTTGAGGCAGGATTCGCCGGGTTTTTGCAACCGTATCGGCCCCGCAATCAACGGATTGTCTCCATTGAAGAACGGATGGACCGCCGGCACTAAGGTCGTGGCTCCCGTCACCGGATGGGGCACGGCCTGAGCGGGATGTTTGGCATTCCATTCGTTGATCGCGTGAATGCGCTCGCGCACGGTGCCGGGCGAGAAGGTGCCGTCCTCATAGTTCCAGCCGTTGGCGCCTCCGTCCGCCGAGGTCAAATCCCACTTGGGAAGATGGATGTGTTGGCCGATGACGTCCGTCGGCGTCTCGATTTGATAGTCGTCCTCGTAAAATTTGAGCGGCACGAGGTTCGTGTGCGCATACATGGCACAGTCGAACGTGTTCATGCGGATCACGAGCGGCTCGGGCGCCAGGGCCTTGCGCAGCAGCGGCGGGACATCCTCCCACAGGGCCAGGATCCGCTGCTGGGGATAATGATAGCCGAGCTTGTTGAATACTACGTCGAGCTGGATATTGGCGCCTTTATAGACTCGCGGCTTGTCGGCGCCGAATTCGACCCCGCCCGGCAGCACCTCACTCACCTTGAGCCAGGTGCCTGGCGCGCCGCCGAAGAAGCGGGCGTCTTGGCCGGTCGTTAATAGCTTGCCTCGATCATCGATGCAGGGCTCGTTAAACGGCGCGCCGGGGATCGGCGGGGCTCCGTTCGTGCGAAACAGGGCCGGGC
>JANDJG010000112.1 GCA_024331085.1 Nitrospira sp.
GCTGGGAGCGCGTCAAGGATTTGGGCCCCGTGTTGGGACCGCTGCATCCGATCGTCGCCGAGAACATCGCCATGCTCAAATCGATCTCGAAGCTGGACGAGGTGTCGTTCCACATGAGCGGCACCGAGGCCGTCATGGCCGCGATCCGGCTCGCGCGGTTCAATACGGGCCGGAAGTCCATCGTCTGTTTCGCCGGCGCCTACCACGGCTGGTGGGACGGCGTGCAGCCGGGGCTGGGCAGCGAGCGGGAAATCAAGGATTGCGTCACGCTGAAGGACGTCGATCCCGCGTCGCTTGAGGCCATCCGCCGGATGAAAAACGACGTCGCCGCGGTCGTCGTCAATCCGATCCAGTCGTTTCATCCCAATTCGCCGCCGCCGAGCGACGCCATTCTCCTCACGAGCGACGTTCGAAAGACGCAGGACGCCCACGCGCCCTACGCCCAGTGGCTCAAACGACTCCGGGAGGTCTGCACGGCCTGCGACATCCCGCTGATCTTCGACGAAGTCTACTCGGGCTTCCGGCTGGCGCCCGGCGGGGCGCAGGAGTATTTCGGCGTCCAGGCCGATCTCGTCGTCTACGGCAAAACGGTCGGCGGGGGGCTGCCCGTCGGCGTCTGTTGCGGGAAAAAAGACCTCATGCGCCGCTTCGACCCCGATCATCCGATGAGATTGGCCTACGTGATCGGCACGTTCTCAGCCCACCCGCATGTGATGGGAGCAATGAACGAATTTCTGCGGTGGGTCTCTCGCCCGGAAACCAGCCAACGTTACAAAGAGGCCAACGAGCGCTGCGCCGCGTGGGCGGCGTCGGTAAACAAGGATTTCGCGGAACGCTCGCTGCCGCTGCGCGTCGTCAATCTGGCGACGGTGTGGACCATCCTGTTTCAACGACCGGGGCGGTACAACTGGCTGCTGCAATACTATCTGCGCGCCGAAGGCGTGACGTTGAGTTGGGTCGGCACCGGCCGATGTCTGAGCAACATGGCCTTTGAGTCCGAACATTACGACATGTTGCGGGACAAACTGATCGCCGCCGCCTCGCGCATGGCGGCCGACGGCTGGTGGCCGGAGGAACTGGATCAACCGGAACGGAGGAAAGCCATGAAATCGAGACTGACACGGGAAATGATCGGCAGCATCGTGCAAATCCCCAAGCCGTTGCGAACGTTCTACGCCGAGGTGATGCGCCGCAAACACGACGATCACGTGGCCTCGCACAGCCACCCGCTGAACCAGTTGCTGCACCTGCTCAGCTCCAGCGTCTTCATCTACTGCTACGTCCTGATTTTCGCCGACCTCACGACGGCGGTCACCGCCAGTCTCGTCGCGCTGTTCGTCCGGCAGTTCGGCCACGCCGTCATCGAGCCGCCCTGCCACGACAAGGAGGAATTGCTGCTCGGCTTCAACACGCCGAATAAGACCATGATCGTCGCGGCCTACTGCGCGATTCCCCTCGCCAACATGCTGGGCGCCGACGCCTGGACATGGGCGGCTTTTCTCGACAAGTGGCCGACCATCGCCCGGCAGTGGTGGGGATTGACGCTGGTGGTGGTTTTCGGCCGTGTGGCCTATTTGGCCTGGCTGCATGACTTTCGGACTTCCATGGTCTGGTTCGTCAAGCTGGTCACCGATCCGTTTACGGACATCAAGGCCTATACGCCGCGATCGGCGCACGCATGGCGCGCCCTGCTGCCGCCCTATTCAACCAATCAAGTGAGTCCAAAACACTGAGGATGGACTGAATCTCGCCCGTTCCGCTGTTGCGGTCCACCGGTTGCAGCAAGCGGGACGGAAATTATCACGGACACGGAGCGGAACAGCGGCCCCGGAGATTCGACGGCTGTTTTCCAGCGCCGTCACGTGTCACATGATGGGACGTGAAAGGAGGTGAACCGGATCGATGATGGCGATCGGCGGAGTGCTTATAGTCTGTGCCGCCTTAGGGGTGCTGTACAAGGCCTTTGGGACAGTCTGGATGGATGGCGAGTAGTGAAAAAATGAAGCTTGCCCGTCTTCATAAAGCAACCGCTCGGCCGTGTCACGGACGATAAGTGTACCGCGGCCGAGCCAGGGGAAAACCGACCGACCCGCTATCCCCACCTCTCTTCCTCAAACGGCGCCAACAACGATAGAAATCGTTCCGTGCAGTTGTGCCAGGACTGTTGCCGGGCATAGGCCACGCAATCGGCCGGATCGAGCGTGAGCGCGCCGAGGACGGCCCGGCGCAAGTCGTGGTCGAGCACGCCGGTCTTGCCCTGTTGGACGACATCGATCGGGCCAGTCACCGGATAGGCCGCGACCGGGACGCCGCAGGCCATGGCCTCCAACAAAACTAAGCCGAACGTATCGGTCAGACTGGGGAAAACGAACACGTCGGCAGCCGCAAGGTGCGCCGCCAACTCCCGTCCCGATTTCTTCCCCGTAAACCGGACGGCGGGATACCGGCGACGCAGCGGCTCCAAATCAGGACCATCTCCCACCACATACTTGGAGCCGGGCAGATCGAGCTGTAAGAACGCTTCGATGTTCTTTTCAACCGCCACCCGTCCCATGTACATGGAGATGGGCCTGGGATCGGGCAGCAACGATTTGGATCCCGGTCTAAACAGAGTCGAGTCCACGCCCCTCGCCCAGATGGCCAGGTTCCTGAACCCTCGCTCCCGCAAGAGGCTCCGCATCGATTCCGTGGCGATCATGGTCCGGACGGCGCGACCGTGAAATCGTCGCAGATAGGCGTACGACCAATTCACGGGGACCGGACAGCGCGCCCGGACATACTCCGGAAATTGAGTATGGTACGAGGTCGTGAACGGCAACGACCGTTTTCGGCACAAGGCTCGCGCCGCGTGCCCGATGGGCCCTTCGGTGGCGATGTGAACGGCGTGGGGCCGGAACTCTTCCAGCGCCCGCTTCACGCCCGGCTTGGGAAACAGCGCAAGACGGATCGAGGGATAGGTGGGACAGGGATACGTCCTGAAATCCTGGGGGGTGACGAGCCGCACCTCGTGCCCCAAGGCTCGGAGATGATCGACCGTGTGTCCGAGCGTGCGCACGACGCCGTTGACCTGCGGCAGCCAGGCATCAGTCGCGATCGTGATTCTCATGGTGCGATCTCTTCGTCCGCATGGTCGATGACGTTTATGGAGACATCTTTCACGGCTCGCATTCTTGTGAAATTTCAGCCGAGGCCGATCGCAACGCACTCTTTACCGCTGGACAACAATCCTCTAACGGAGATGCAACCCCGCAAGCCTAGGATTTCGGATAGGACAACCCGCTTACCAAGGAGGCTCATAATGGTCACAGTCGGACAACTGATGAAGAAAGAGCCTGTTACGGTAGACTGCCGAACCTCGGTGATCGAAGCGGCCAAACTGATGAGAAGCTTCAATATCACCGGCGTCCTCGTGTCCCGCCAATCACGCATCGTCGGCATGGTGACGGAATCGGACATCGTCAAAAAGGTCGTCGGGGCGGACCGCACGCCTTATTTCGTGCCGGTGGAGGACATCATGAGCACCCCGGTGGTCGGCATCGAAGAGCGCCGTCCGTTGACGGAAGCGGCCGATCTCATGAGCAAGCATCAATCGCTGCACGTCGGCGTCATGAAGGACGGCACGGTGGTCGGCGTGCTGTCCGTGGGAGACTTGCTTCGCCCCGTCTCGATCGACGAACTGTAAGCGTCTCTTTTTTTCTTTCTTCGCCAGGACGACGTCTCCTCCTGAGACCGCGCCTTCTGGCGCGGGGAAGAGTCGATGCATCGGCGGAGGTCGGTCATCCGCGCAGTTTGTAGCCGATACCGCGGACGGTGACGATCAGCTTCGGGCGGGCCGGATCGGATTCGATTTTTTGCCGCAGGGAATGGATGTGGACGTCGAGCGCGTGCTCTTCAAGAGCATAGCCTTCACCCCAGACCTTGTTCAGCATCTCTTGGCGGGAAAACAGGCGATTGGGGGACTCTAAAAACTGCCGGAGGATTTGAAACTCTTTCGGAGTCAACTCGACCAACCGTCCGCCGACGCTCACCTCGTGGCGATCCACATTCATTTTTACCTTGCCGACCTGGTAAGAATGATGCGACTCGCTCCTCGGAAGCCGGCGGCGCAGGATCGCCCGCGCGCGGGCCAGCAGTTCGCGGGGACTTTTGGTGCACACGACGAGATCGACGTCTCGTTCATAATCTTGAAGACATTCTTCGTCCGTGCAGGAACCCACGGCATCCTGAACGGCAATGATCGGCGCCGCGCTGGCGTCACGAAGCCGGTGAATCGTCTGGGCGTCGCCAAGCCGACGGTCGATAATGATCAGCGCCGCGCCCGGCTCCTTCACGGCCGAAATCGCCGCTCCGAGCGTCGCTACGCTTGTGCTTTGATAGCCGTTCGTGTCAAAGGTCCGCTTGATCGACTCCGCGAACGCTTCGGAACTGGAGAAGATGAGAATCGTCTCTCGCACCGCGACTACCGATGATGGCCCGGACAGCATCATTGCGGTGTCTATGTTAAAAGGCCGCGGGAACGGGGTCCTTAGCTCCATGTAAATTGTCTGTAAACTGACCAGGCTCGGCCGGTGACTCCCCGGTTTTTCAAGAGAAGAAAAAGAAGAAATTGACCAGGGAGAGCCTCAGCCTCGCTGAGTTAACGAGGAGTTAACAAGACATTGATCTGATGGAAACGATCGCTCCTTACCCTCGACTGGGTCGATTGCGTTCGCATTACTTGCAGGACCGTCTTAAGACCTAAAGGAGACGCGTCAATGTCGTTCTTTCGTATAGGGATACGACTCTTCGTCGTTGTCATGATCGCCCTGGTGTCGTTTGAGGAAGCGAGTTTCGGGCAAATCCGCCCTCCGCTCGATCCCGACCTGGCCTCCTACTTCTACCCCGACGATCGAGAGCCGATCTCCGGCAAATTGAAGCTCTCGGGCTCGAACACCATGAGCCCGTTGATGCAGGCCTGGCTCGACGGCCTCCGTGAGAGACATCCGAACTTGAAAGTGACGCTGTCGGGGCAAGGGTCCAAGACGGGCCTCGAAGCTCTGCTCGAACACCGAACCGAAGTCGCCGCGCTTTCTCACCGCATGACCGCGGCCGAACTTTCCGAATTCGTCAAGGAGTATGGCTACGAACCGACCGAGGTGCCGGTCGCCATCGACGCCCTCGCCGTGTTCGTTCATCAGACCAATCCGATCGCCGGCCTTTCACTGGAAGAATTGGACGCCATATTTTGCCAAGACCGACGGCGGGGATTTCCCGACCCCATCGACACCTGGGGAGCGCTCGGACTTGACGGCGAGTGGTTTTCGGCGCCCGTCCATCGCTATGGACGAAATGCCCAATCAGGCACCAGCGCGTTTTTCAGAGAAGAGGTGTGCCAAGGCGGCCCTTTGAGTTCCCGGTTGACGGAGGAGCCCGGTTCCGCCTCGGTGATCCTTGAGATGGAATCGGATCGGCACGGCATCGGCTTCAGTTCAATCGGCTATCGAACCTCCTACGTGAAGCCGGTTCCGATCGCCTCCGTCAAAGGAGGACGCTACGTGGAGCCGACCTTCGCAAGCGCCACGGACGGCTCATACCCTTTGAGGAGGAACCTTTACCTGTATATCGCCAAGCCCCCCAAAACATCCTCATCTCCGGCCGTGGTTGAGCTCGTTCGTTTCGCGTTGAGCCGGCAGGGCCAAAAGCTGGCGCTGGATCTGGGCTACTACCCGCTGTCATCACAGGAAATCGGGCGCACGCTTGCGAAATGGCCAAGGTCGGTGTCCTCCGCTCAGACCGGCTCTCCCAATCAATCCTCCTCGCGACCTGGTTCCTGAATACGGCGTCTTGCCCGTTGCTCGCGGGAATCCGGTCGCAAGTAGTGAGCGGACTGTGATGCCCATGTTCTTTATCGTTCTCTTTGTCCGCCGCCAAGCATTTGGACCGTTCAAACCGAATCATTCACGAGGAAGTTTCCCCATAGGCTGATGTCATCCGGTCGGCGAGTCTCCGGTTCCGACGGTCTTCGGCAGGAACTGTTCTCTGGCGGATGGCCCGCGGTAGGAATCGCGGACCGGGGATCGGATGGTTTGCGGATCTTTGCTCAAAAATTCCATTGCAACTGGAATCTGAGCTGCTCGCCGGATTGCAACTGATAAGGAGTCTGCACGCATGTGATGCCGATGGTGCCAGGATCGGCGCAGGACGCGGGAATCGTGGCGGACTCCGGCGACGTGCGTTGACTCCAGGCATAGGCTACGGTCAATTCGAGCGCTCTGTTGAAACGATATTCCACACCTATCTCCGCCTCCCGCACGGTGTTCCGCGGAGCGTTGGCCTGAGCCTTCTTGCCACCGTAGTATTCTTGGAGACGAACATAGGGAATAATGCTCTCGCAGAAACTGTCGCACCGATAGTTGTAAAAAGCCTGAATATAGCCGCCGCGAATGTTCCCCGTTGTAATGTGAGTCCTCTCTCGATTCAACTCCGGCCCGCGCCCGATCGTATATTCGCCCTGAAGACCGAACGGCTGAGGATAGAGAACAAAATGCCACGTCACCCGTTCGTCCAAATAATTGCCGCCGTTCTCCACGATCGGCGTCAGAGGCGCTCCAGCCGAGACGGGAGAGGGGTTGAGCGGCACCACCGGCGTTGTTGAAACATGATACCGGCCGGTATAGGCATCCATCCCGATCTGCAGAATCTGCCCGTTGGGAAACTCATAAGGATACATCGCGTGAATCACCACATGTTTGTTCTTATTCTGATCCCGGACGTTGATTCCTTGGCCGTTATAAACCCCGATCCCCAGCATTCCGTAGTCGCCCGATCCTTTGAGCCCGCTGTCAATGAGGCGACGAAATCGCTCCCGCACGGACACCGGGGTATAGTAGAGAAAGAGACCCAGATCGCGCTCGGTCGGAGCTCCGCTGTTCACGGCGTCGTTTCGATCGAAGGCCAGCCGGTTCTGGCTCGACTGCATGTTCTCAAACCCGAACGGAATTTTAGACAGCCCGACTCTGACGCGCCATTCTTTATTCTCGGTGAGAAACAAGTCCGCGTACAGATCGCGAACGACCCCTGCCTGTTCGACGCTCCCGATCAAGCCGGCGAATTCCGGTTGAAAATAGAAAAAGACCCGCTCGTGCGGCTGCCCGCTGAAGATCAACCGGGCGCGTCGGATAAAGA
>JANDJG010000113.1 GCA_024331085.1 Nitrospira sp.
GAAGAGAAGAAGGAGCCGGTCGGCGGTCACGGCCACAGCCACGGCATGGAGGGAATGTACTAAGTCTGTGCTGAGCGGGCTAGCCGCAGATCGCGGATGGCTTGGAGCGAAGAGAGACGGCCCCGGCGGGAATCCCGCCGGGGCCGTCGTGTTTTATCGGCGCAGTCGACTAGATTGGCACCGACGGCAAACCCGTGTAGAATTCGCACCCATGCCCCAGACGTCTGCGCCACCGCCGCTGCGGCTTTTGCCGGCCTATCTGGGCGTTGCCTCCCTGGATGAGGCCCTGCGCCATCCGCGCATCACCCGTATCCTCTGGCTTGAAATTCTGGTGAACGACGCGATCGAGTGGTCCAGTCTGGCACACCCATCGGTGCGGCAGGCCTATCAGACCGCCTGCCGCTGGTACACCACCTATCGAACCCTCGTCTCTAGTTGCATCGCTCGCACCCCGCTCCCCGAGGACCACGGCCCGATCGATGACCGGTTGTACCGCCAATTTGCAGAAGCCCTTGAGTTCGCGCGTGCTCACGCTTGATCACTTGCGTACCGTGCTGCGGGAATACGCCGAGCGCACCGGCCACACCGTCGATCTGCTCCTCATCGGCGGCTTGGCCATGCTCGCCTACGGCCATCCCTCCAGAGCCACGATCGACGTGGATGGTGAACTACCCGACCATGTGCGGACATTGGCGGAATTTCTGAGCCGCCGTCATATTCCCAGCAACTTGGGGCAAAGCCTCTCGGGCGGGTCCGTCGTGGCGATGCCGCCCGGCTATCGTGATCGCGCGACGGTGTTGATCGACGAACCAGGCGTCCGAATCAGGCTCTTGGCCCCGGTGGATTTCATCATTGCAAAACTCCGTCGCGGCACGGACGAGGATCTCGCTGACGCGGCATGGATCGCCGCGCGATTTCATATTTCCGCCCATCTGGTCCGCGCCGCCGCCGATGCGGCTCTGGCGCCTCCCTGGAAGACACCGCGCTCTTTCTCTTCCAGCGAACCGTTGAGCGATTCTGCGCCATGCTGGACTCATCCGCCTCCTGAGCAGGACTACAGGGCCACGATCAAGAGCGCAAGGGAAGAAAAGCCCAACCGGCTTCACCTTGAGCTGTGCGGTCGAAGCCTCTTTACGCTTGCTCGCCTTGGAGCCTCGTTCTCTCCAACGCGGAAATCGCTTATCCCTGCGCCCCAACGGCCCGCAGCACCGATTTCAGAATCGGAGAGGCGTCAGGCTCCAGGAACAACGACGAGAACAGCCGGCGAACCGTTTCCCGGTGAGCACTATGGTCCTCGTGAAACCGCTTGACGCCTCGACTCGCGCCATCCGCGTCGTATCCCATTCGAATCGCGCATCGTTCCAGCGCCTCGTCGTCCTCCGGAAGGGTGTGCGTCTGCAAATCATCGACCATCTGAAGCTTGTGCTCGACGTCCCGAAGGAACACATACGCGGCAACCAATTCATTCCGCTGCCGTTTTGAAATCAACCGGTAGTGCACGCACCGATCCAACGAGCGAAGCGTGTTCCGATCCAACAGGCCGGGGAGCCGCCTACCGGCAATGACCTGGATCGTCTGCACCAAAAACTCGATCTCGCGGATGCCGCCGATGCCGAGCTTCACATTCCGCCGCTCATGGCCGCGATCGGCGATCTTGGCGTCGATCATTTCCTTGACGCTCCGCACGTCTCGCACGATGGCTCGCGCACGGTCGACATCCGATTTCTCCCTCGACCCGCCGACGATGAACGGCTTGACCATTTTAAGAAACGCCCGCCCCACCTCCAACGAGCCGGCGACCGGCCAGGCCTTGAGCAGCGCCAGCCGCTCCCATACCGCGCCGCGGTTTCGATAGTACGCGGCGTAGTCGTCAAGCGACCGGGCCAACTGCCCGACCGCCCCTTCCGCCCGCAATCGAAGATCCACGCGAAACACGGACCCCTCGTTCGTCTTTTCAGACAAGGCCCTCGTCAGCTCACGGGACAGGATTTCAAAGTATTCCTCATTGGAGATCCCGACGGCGCCGGGCGTATCCGATGTGCGCCGAGGCATCCGCGTCTCTCCCTTACGCGACGCGTAGACATAGATCAAATCGACGTCGGAACTGTAGTTGAGCTCGTGGCCGCCGAGCTTGCCCATTCCGATCACGGTGAATCCCGTCTCCACCCACCGCCCGTGCCGATTCTTGTGCATCGGCACACCGTACTGCCGACGCAAATCGGCATCGACGATCTGGTAGGCCGCATGGATCAACGCGCCCGCCAAATCGGAGAGCGCGGCGGTCGTTTCCTGGACGTCGGCAAGACGAAGCAGATCGCGCACACCGATCCGCAGCAGCTCCCGCCGTCGATGGCGGCGCAGCACGTCCAGCTTGAGCTCGGTGACCGTCAATCTCGCCAACTGTTCATGAAGCGACCGCTCCGTTTCAGCCCGGCTGACCGGCTTCGACAAGACCTCTTGTTCGCCCAACCAATAGACCAACATGGGGTCGCGAAGGATCGTGAACGCGAGCGCGTCGCTGTTGCCGAAGATCGCGCAGAGCAAATCGAGCGTGCGCGGGGCTCCGGCCAGATACTCCAGCAAAGCGCCCCGTGTCAGGCCGTTCAGCAGACGTTCCCAATGATTCAACGCCTGATCCGGGTCCGCCGTCCTGGAGATGGAGGCCAAGAGCCTCGGCAAGATATCGGCCAATTGACGCCGATGGTGCGGCTCTCCGGCCATCGATTGCAGGTTGCAATCGGCCCGCGCAACGTCGCGTATGCGGTATGCGGAAAGAATCGCCCGCGTCCGATCGAGGTTCCGATCCGACGCCAGCAGGAGCGGCCTGGGGTCCGGCTTGTCGGGTTGAAGAGGGGCCGACTCATTCGACGAGCGAATGGACGACGGTCTGGAGCGACGAATCATGACGGGAGCATTATACTGTCCCGCGACATTTCGGTATACTGGCGACCATGGTTTCTCTCACCTTGGAACGCGAACGTCTGTCAAACGCGCTGCTTCCCCTCTGCCGAAACATCCCATCCGACGTCCTGCAAGATTTTCTGAGCCGCATGGACCCCGACTATTTCCTTCGTTTCGATCCGTCCATGATCGCCCGTCACCTCGGTTTGATCGCTCGACTCGAGCCGGACCATCCGTGCGAAGTCGCGATCACCGATCAGGGCGGAGAACGGCTCACCGTCACCATCGTCGCCTACGACTACTTCTCCGAGTTCGCCGTCATCTGCGGCTTGCTCGCGGCCTTCGGCCTGAACATCGAAGAGGGCCGAATCTACACGTTCTCGGAACCGCCGACTTCGACGCTCCCCCGAAGTCGCGTGAGCAAGGAATCACAAAGTCGTCACAAAACCAGACCGGGCTTGACCAGAAAGAAGATCGTCGACGTCTTCCTCGTGCGGCCGGGGCCCGGCGTGTCGTTTGGACCGGCCGAACGCCGTCGCTTCACCACGGAACTCACCGACCTCTTGAAGCGTCTCGACGCCGGACAATACGCCGAAGCCCGCCACGCCGTGAACCGCCGACTGATCGAGCAACTCGGCAAACGACGCGGCTCCTTCGGCGGCCTTCTCCACACCGTGCACATCACCTTCGACAACGGCCGCTCTCCCACCGATACGGTCATGGACATTCAGTCCGACGATACACCCGCGTTCTTGTACGCCTTCGCCAACGCCCTGGCCATGCGTAATATCTACGTCAGCAAGGCTCGGGTGGAAAGCACGGGATCGAAGATCCACGATCGATTTTTCGTCCGCAATCGGCACGGGCACAAGCTGCTGGATCACGCCGAACAGGATCAGCTTCGCTTGACCGCCGTGTTGATCAAGCAGTTCACTCACGCCCTTACATGGGCGCCCGATCCGGCCAAAGCGCTGGAATCGTTCGATCAGTTCCTCGACCTCATCGTGCAGGATCAAGGCAAAAGCGCGCGGAAAGCGCTGTCGTTCGTGAGCGACAAGAAAAGTCTTCCCGTCCTCGCGCGCCTGCTTGGAGCAAGCGATTTTCTCTGGGAAGACTTCCTCCGCCGGCAGTACGACAATCTGCTCCCGCTATTACAAAACTACCGGGATGAGCCGCTCATCAAACCGCCCGCCCTGTTGCGCAAAGAACTGAACGCGGCCGTCAACAAAGCCAAGACCGACGAGGCCAAGAAGGAGGCCTTGAATCGATTCAAGGACCGCGAGCTGTTCCGGATCGACATGAAACACATTGTCGAGCCCTCGACCAGCCTCCCGGACTTTTCCTTGGCCATCACCCGCCTGGCCGAAGCGGTCGTCGATCGAGCCCTTGCCGATTGTCGTGACAAACTCGACCGGCTCCACGGCTCCCCCAAGCTTGCCGACAAGACGTCCTGTCCCTTCGCCATTTTCGGAGCCGGCAAATTCGGCGGGCGGGAAATGGGATACGCCTCGGACATCGAGGTGCTTTTCGTGTACGGAGGACCCGGCCGCACGAGCGGGAAACAATCCATCGACAACAGCGAGTACTTCGAACGGCTGGCGCAAGAGCTCCTGCAACGGATCGAGGCCAAACGGGAAGGCATCTTCCACCTGGACGTTCGCCTGCGTCCCCACGGAGACAAGGGTTCGCTGGCCAACGCCTTTGACGAAATCTGCTCCTACTACAGTCCGAGCGGCTTGGCCGCGCCGTTTGAACGACAAGCCTTGATCAAACTCCGGTTCGTCTCCGGGGACGCGGGCCTTGGCAAGAAAGTCGAAGCCCACCGAGATCGCTACGTCTATAGCGGCGCCCCCTGGGACCTTGCCGCCGCGCTGGAGCTGCGCCGCCAACAGATCGCCCAACTCGTCAAACCGGGCCAGGTGAACCTGAAGCATAGCCACGGCGGGATCGTCACCATTGAGTACGCCGTTCAGTATTTGCAACTCATGCACGGGCATAAAGACCCGCGCCTGCGCACCCCCAACACCCTTCAAGCGCTGGCGGCGCTGATCGACGGGGGCTTCATTTCATCCTCGACGGGAGAAGATCTGCGAAAGGCCTATCTGTTCATCCGTATGCTGATTGACGGGCTTCGCATGGTGCGAGGCAACACCAAGGACCTGGTGCTCCCGCCACCTGATTCCGACGAATTCATCTTTCTCGCCCGCCGCGTCGGTTACATGACCGACGACTGGCAGGCCGGCGCCCGCCATCTTCAGGCCGACATCGAGCAACACATGAGTCGGACGCAGGAGTTCTTCGAACGGATGTTTGGGAAACTGTGAGAGCAGGCGACGATGCAAAAACCGGGAGGGGAGCGACTGTTCCTCGAAGGTACGATTCCGGCAAGGTGTCCGTTTACAATAAAGAGGGCGAAGCCTTTCCCTCTTTCTTTTCGGGAATCCCTCTCCCTGGCCCGGTCGTCATTTTACTCTTCTAAGAAATAATCGCTGTCAATTTTCTTCGTTTCATAGGACATGACCGGTGTGACTCCGACATTGTGATCGATCATAAGCTGGGATAAGTGCTCACCATCGATGAAGACGATCTTTGAATTGATTTTGGTCACATAGTCTTGGGCTTCCCGCGTGAAGCTGGACGTGGTGATGAAGATGCCTTTGTTTGCTCTGTGCCCCTGTAGAGCCCCGACGAATTTTTGGATCTCCGGACGGCCGATCGGATCTTTCCAGCGCTTCGCCTGAATATAAATGACATCGAGGCCGAGACGATCTTCATTGATGATTCCGTCAACACCTTCATCGCCACTACGGCCGATGGCTTTTCCTGCTTCCTTGCGGGAACCGCCATATCCCATTTTCACCAAGACATCGATCACCAACCGCTCAAAGAAAGCCGGCGAGCATTCCTTGACTGTGTTCAGCAACTCGGCCGCCAGGTCTTCGCGTAATTTTTGGTATGCACTTTCGAGGAGTTCCCCTGGTGTTTGCAGACTCCTATTTCCAGGCAACTGAATCTCTTCTTTGGACTCATGGCGCTTGGTACGGAAGCCGACAAACTCCGGAAACTGCTCCAAGAACTTGACAGTGATTGCGGTCGGTCTTTGTGAAAGGACATCGCGCCCACGCTGCGTGATACGGAAAAATCCTCGACGTGGAGCTTCAAGCAAGACCGCCTTCACCAGGTAGGTTCGCGCCCATGCGACGCGGTTCTCAAAGGTTGGTTGCTGCCCGCTCGGCAACAATTCCTTTTTCTCCTCCTCCGTAAGCCCGAACTCGGCCGACAAGCTCTCGATTGCCTCACGAAGGGAATGTTCTTTGTCATCGGCTGCGAACTGGAGCAGGGGAAGCATGATGGATTGGTAATCCGGTATGGCCATGGCAAAGCTTCATCCTGAACGGCACAAGAGATGCCGGCGGCGCGTTTCGGCGTCCCACGCAGGCGCGCGATTGTTGCGCAGGCTCCCCTCTTTGTCAACGTTACTATCGTGACGAGACCGGCAGGGTTAACGCAAGCTTTACAAAGCCGATATGGTCCCGCAATGCACGGCCGATACCATCGTCTCCAAACAAGAAGGACAAATTTCTTGACGAACGCCTCACAAAGGGGGAATGTCGATGGTCACAGTCGGACAACTCATGAATCACAAACTGGTGACAGGACCTGGGACGATGACCACCGTCGAAGCGGCCCGGTCCATGTCGGCCCACCGCGTCGGCAGCATTCTGGTGGAACATGATCGCCACATTGTCGGCATTGTGACGGAATCGGACATCGTGAGAAAAGTGCTGGGGAACGGCCAGGAACCGTCTCTGTTTCCGATCGGTGTGATCATGAGCGCCCCGCTCATCGGCATTGATGAACGACGTCCCATTACGGAAGCCGCAGATCTGATGCACCGATACGGTGTCCGGCATCTCGTGGTGCGCAAGGCCGACGCCGTCGTGGGGATATTGTCGGTTCGGGATCTTCTCCGCCCGGTTTCCACCGATGACTTTTAGCGTGCCGACAGCCGGGGGGAGCATTGCTCATGTCCAGTGACCTTGCCTTATGGAGCCTGGCGCGCCGTCTCGATCTGACGGATACCTTGGCGTGGAATACGTGAAGGGAGTGCGCAGCCACATGATCATCGCTTTTTCAGCCCATGGAGGCCTCACTTGAGCATTGCAACGGAGCGCGCGGAGGCGAGGATCTTGACCATTGTTCATGCACGGGGGACTATTTCGCTCGAGGAACTGCTGTTGTG
>JANDJG010000022.1 GCA_024331085.1 Nitrospira sp.
TGGGAACCCAGTTCCATCCGGAATATAATTCTCGTCCCCATCGCCCCCACCCGCTGTTCAGCGGATTCGTGGGCGCGGCGTTGCAGAGAAAACTGGGACGCTAGAGCGAAAGTCGGGGCCGAGACCGCGACGCCGGTCAAGAAGCGGACGACGTTCCGCCCCGCTCTACCGCAACCGAAGCCGGAGCAGAACTATCATGGCGCACCTCGTTGAAATCGGCTCCATTACGGTCGGGCCCGGGCGGCCGCCGTTCTTGATCGCCGGTCCCTGTGTGATCGAAAGCGAACAGTTGGCGATGGAGACGGCGGGACGGGTGGCGGAGATCGCCCGATCGCTGGGGATGCCGTACGTGTTCAAGTCGTCGTTCGACAAGGCCAATCGCACGTCGATTACGTCGTTCCGCGGGCCAGGATTGGAAAAGGGGTTGGCCGTTTTGGCGCGAGTGAAGGCGGAGATCGGCGTTCCCGTCTTGACGGACGTGCACACCGAGCAACAGGCGACGGAGGCGGGGACGGTCGTGGACGTGCTCCAAATTCCGGCGTTCTTGTGCCGGCAAACCGATCTGTTGATCGCGGCGGCGAACACCGGCAAGGCGGTCAACGTGAAGAAGGGGCAGTTTCTTTCCCCCGCCGAAATGGAAAACGTGGTAAAAAAAGTCGAGGAATGTGGCAACCGCCGCTTGCTGCTGACCGAGCGAGGGTCGTCGTTCGGGTACAACAACCTGGTGGTGGACATGCGATCCTTTCCCATCATGCGGCGGTTCGGCTATCCCGTCGTGTTCGACGCGACCCATAGTGTGCAGTTGCCCGGCGGCGGCGGCACTAAATCAAGCGGACAGCGGGAGTTCGTGGAGCCGCTCGCCTGCGCCGCGGCGGGAGCCGGCGTCGACGGGTTTTTTATGGAAGTGCATCCCGATCCGGACCGCGCCTTGTCGGATGGACCGAACATGGTGCGGTTGCATCAATTGAAAACGCTGCTGGAGCGGGTCCTGCGGGTATGGAACGCGGCAAATCGGGAAAACTAGGGTCATCCGCCATGTCGGTCTCGTCGTCGGTGTCGAGCGAGAGCGGGCGTCCGGAGGGTCTTGAAGAGGGCAAGCGCGTACTCGAGATCGAGGCCCGAGCCGTGCTTGCCCTCATCGATCGGCTGGATGAAACGTTCGTCCGGGCCGTTGATGTGCTGGAGCGGTGCGAGGGCAAGGTCGTGGTCTGCGGCATGGGCAAATCCGGCCTCATCGGTCAAAAAATCGCCGCGACGCTCGCCAGCACCGGCACGCCCTCGTTCTTTGTCCACCCGGCCGAAGGGGTGCACGGGGATCTCGGCATGTTGGCGCGCGGGGACGCGCTGATCGCCATTTCCAACAGCGGAGAGACGCAGGAATTGCTTCAAGTGCTGCCCTATGTCGAACGGATGGGGATGCCGGTGATCGCGCTGACGGGGCGGATGAATTCCACACTGGCCAAACACGCCGACGTAGCGTTGGATGTATCGGTGGCGGAAGAAGCCTGTCCGTTGGGATTGGCCCCCACCGCCAGCACCACCGCCACCCTGGCCATGGGCGATGCGCTCGCCGTCGCGCTGCTGCAGAGACGAGGCTTCAAACGAGAGGATTTTGCGCTGTTTCATCCGGGCGGGACGCTCGGCCGTCGGCTGCTCGTCACGGTCAAGGATCTCATGCACGCCGGATCGGCCGTCCCGAAGGTCAAGGAATCCACGGCGGGCATGGCAGCCATTTTGGAAATGACGGAGAAAAAGCTCGGCATGACCACCGTCGTGGACGGACATGACGAATTGGTCGGTGTCATCACCGACGGCGACGTGCGGCGGTTCCTCCAGCGGGGAGGAGACGTCGTCCATGCGACGGCGAAAGACTTGAGCACGGGGAATCCCAAAACGATCGGGCCGGATGATTTGGCGGCGAAAGCGGTCGAAATCATGGAACGGTTTTCGATCACCACGCTCGTCGTGACGGCCGGAGATCGCCGTATCCTGGGCGTGATCCATCTGCACGATCTGCTCAAAAACGGAATCGTATGAACCGCGTCCTCGAAACGTGGAAAGAGATCGGGCAAGACTCCCTCAATCTGCCCAACGTGCTCACGTTGGGGCGGATCCTGTTGATCCCGATCTTTGTGCTCGTCTTCATGGAACCGACGCCGGATCGGTCGTTCCTGGCCGCCGTGATCTTCACCGCCGCGGCTGTGACCGATCTGCTGGACGGGTACATCGCCCGCCGCACCGGTCAGATTACGAAGCTCGGGAAGCTGCTCGATCCCATTGCCGACAAACTGCTGGTGTTGTCGGCGCTCATTCTGCTCGTGAACGTGGATCGAGTCGGCGCGCTCGTGGCGATCCTCATCATCGCTCGGGAATTGACCGTGACGGGCATCCGCGCCATGGCCGCCGGCGAACGGATGATCATCGCGGCGCAGGCGATGGGCAAGTACAAGATGGCCCTTCAAGTGGTGGCGATCGTGCTGTTGATCCTGGACGGAACCTGGCTCGCCGAATTCGGCAACGTCTATCTCGTGGGGACCGCGACTCTTTATCTGTCTCTTGTGCTCGGCTATCTGTCCGGCTGGCAGTACGTGCGGAGCTTCTGGAAGCAAGTCGTGGCCAAGGGATTCTGAATCGGCTTCGATCCACCGCCCGTCGTGAAAAACGATCCTTTCCTTCCGCAGGTCTTCTGTCTCTTGAGCCTTCTCTCCATGGTCTTTGGCTGCCAGAAGAACGGGGAGCCTCCCCCACAAGTCGAATCCTATGAGTACTCCCTCGTCCGGGCGATTGGATGCGAGGCGGGCGCTCGGTCCGGTCTGACCGGCGTGAGTGACGGCCATGTGTCGGCTGGCGGCCTCCGTTATCACGTGCGCACCCCGTCCAACTACAATCCCACGGTCGCCCATCCGCTGCTGCTGGTCTATGCCGCGGCGGGCCAGAGTGGTCGGACAATGGAGCGGTTCATGGGGCTCACACCGGCGGCAACCAAAGCCGGCCTGATCATCGCCTACGTCGATCATCAGCCGCTCAACGTTGCCACCATTGAAAAACTAGGGACGTTGCCGAACGAGATTGCCAAGATCTGGTGCGTTGACGAGCGGCGCGTGTATGCCACCGGTCACTCGGACGGAGGCACGGCGGCGTTGGCGATGGCGGTGCTTGATCGGACGAAGCATGTCCCGGCAGCCGTCGCTCCGAGCGCGGCGGGATGGACCGGCAAGGATCTGGAGGCCTATCACTGTCCGGCTCCGCTCCCGGTCATGATTCTCCATGGCAAGAATGATCGATTGTTTCCCGGCTGGGGGCGCCAAACGGCAGCCTGGTGGGCCGGCTGTAACCACTGCGAGACCGCAAAGACTACCGTAATTGAAGGTGGGTGTGTCGCGTATCAACAGTGCGATCGAAACGGGCCGACAGTCTATTGCGAAGGGCCAGGCGGCCATCGAGACTGGCCTGGTCTCAATGATTTGATGATCGAGTTTTTCACGCAGCCGGAGAAGTTTGGCCAGGCCGCACCGTCTTCGGTGAGCCAGAACCCCTAACACATACGATTACGACAGCCCATGGACCTCTCCGGATTGACCCTTCCGCTCATCGTCATCGGGTATGTGCTGGGGGGCATTCCCTTCGGCGTCGTGATCTGTAAGCTGATGGGGGCGCCGGATCCAAGGACAGTCGGCAGCAAAAATGTCGGTTTCACGAACGTGCTGCGGGTGGCCGGGAAACAGGCCGGTATTCTGACCCTGATCGGCGATATGGGCAAGGGTTGGATCATGGCCTCTGCGGCGACGCAGTGGTATCAGGCCGAATGGCCGATTCTCTTGATCGCGCTGGCTCCCTTCATCGGCCACCTCTATTCCCCGTTTTTGAAATTCAGGGGCGGCAAGGGCGTGGCGACGGCGCTGGGCTCCGTGCTCGGCGTGGCGCCCATGATTGGGCTGTTTCTGCTCGTGGCGTGGATCGGCGCTGTGGCCCTGTGGCGCTATTCCTCCGGAGGGGCGTTAACCGCCTTCGGACTTTTTCCGATCATTGCGCTGTTCGCCCATCCGACAGGGCCGTTTCTGCTCTTTTCACTCGCCATCACGCTGCTGATTGTCATTCGGCACAAGGACAACATCATCCGGCTGCTCAGAGGAACCGAGCCGAAAATCGGAGAGCGCCGATAGGGCCGTGTCTTTCCAGGAAAATTCTTAACCAAACGATCGGCGGAAATGGGGCTTACTACCTAGGGAGCAACACTGACCAGCACCTTGCCCAGGGGACCTTCAGCGAGCCGGGTAAACCCTTGTTTGACCGCTTCAAACGGCACGATGGAGTCCACTACCGGTTTCCGGCCGAGAGCGAAAAGACGGCGAACGATGTCGTCCCAGATGCCCCGCGCTTCTTGAGGGCTGTAATCGCCGACGGAGACACCTCCTAAACGGAGGCGGTGAAAGAGCAGTGTGGCGGTATTGAATTGAGGCACAGTTCCGCCGCTGCGCCCCACGATGCTGACACGACCCCCATGACTCAGCAACGCGATGACTTTCGGAAAGAACGGTCCTCCCACCGTGTCAACGGCCAGGTCGATCGGATGTTTGCCGAGTGTGGTGGTGATGGTCTTCACCATGTTCGGATCAGCCGGATCGAACACATAATCGGCGCCAAGCTCCTGAAGCCGGGCGCCCTTCTCTTGACTGCGCGACAGGGCGACGACCGTGAGCCCCATCGATTTACCCAACAACACCGAGGCCACGCCCACTCCGCCCGAGGCGCCGGTCACGAGCAGACGCCGGCCCGGTGGGGGAGGGGCTGGAGGGTCGGTCCATTGCGTCAGGGCCTGCCAGGCGGTCAGCAACACCAGCGGAGCACCGGCCATCTCCTCTGGCGACCAACCAGTGGGGATGGGCACGACACTGTCCGCTGGAACCGCGACCTGTTCGGCGAGGGTCCCCCGGCGAGTCACCCCCACGTCGCAACGGAGAATGCCGACGACGTCACCCAGCCGCCGGTCATGAGCAGCGGAACCGACAGCGGTCACCACACCGACACCATCCCGTCCCAACACGTGAGGGAGCGGAGGTCTGGCCGGGTAGAGCCCCTGCGCCAAAAAGGCATCCGCAGGATTGAGCGCGGCAAACAGAACCCGCAGCACCACCTCATCGGCTTCCGGTCGGGGAGCCGGCACCTCCGCCAACCGGAGCTGATCCACTCCTTGATAATGGTCCATCAGCCAGGCGCGCATGCATCAATCTCCCGTGCGCGATAGACCTCGGCAGGCACAGGGATAGAGGAGTGTCATCGGCCGAAACTGTGGGAAGGAGAGAAAAGAAGTCATCCGTTTCAGGCAAGGTACAAAGAGGTGAATCACTTTTTCTGGTCCGACTCTGCCGGCAGTGTATCACGGTTTGCATGGCTTGTGAAAAAGGGGACATTCTCCTTTTCTGTTGAGCGGTCGGAGCGGTCTGGGCGGTCTGGCTAGACTGTCGGCATGCCATGCACGATTCGGTTTCGGCCAGAAAAGTCAAATGTCTCCTTTTCTCTTGGCCGCTGACGTTGAAGCACGAAAAACCAGGATGGCGGTCCGGGTCGGCCTCGCCGTTCGTGAGCCCCACTCCCTGCGGCGAAGGGCTTGCGCGGGCTGGCGGCTCAGCCCTTCTCATGCTTTCCGTGCTCTTGCATCAGCTCGTCGAACTTGACCCAGCCGAGTTTGTGGACGAATTGGGCATTTGGGGGAACCCAGGCGAGTGTTCCGTTGGATACTTTCAACTGGCGACCATCTCGCCGTTACGTTTGACCTTGAACTCAAGGTCGACCTTTCCCAGCGATCGTTCCAGCATCGTAGCTGTCACGTTGTGCTGAGCCATACGTCGTCCTCCGGCAGTGGGGTTAACGCTCCACTTCACCCGCTTGGCCGAAGCACCAGCGAAGGACAAGTCGGGTGCAAGCGGTGGTTAGGCTGCCGAGTAAGGAACATTCATGGCAAAAAATCGAGATATTCCTTGCCATCCTCAAAAGCCGCGTCAATTAGCGTCGGTACACTATGATATCCAAGCGCGAAACGCCCCGCATCAGGGTTGAAAAATTTGTATTGGTTCAGGGCTTCCCGTTTAGCATCTAGCCAACTAGATCTAAGATTCAAAATAAAACCTGCATTGCGGTCGTTCAATGGGTGCCCATACACATACACACGATAGAAACGAAAGTCAGTAATTTGATTCCGAAGCGAGATAGCTGCCTCCCAGCAGGCTACATGTGTAGGGTTCCTTGACCCATCTGGCCAAGCATCCAAACTACCGGAAACAAGCTTGTGCGATGCACCGGAAAATTCGGACTCAAACCGTTGGATAATATTAGTGACACGAGTAAGAAAACCTGCATAGTCGTAATAGGGCTCGCCATCATCTAGGCCTTGACCATCTTCGACAATATAGGTTCTATCCACACCAAGACGTTTCGCACTGGCCACGAATTCAATTTTGCGTGCCCACATTAACTGCTCCATCGTGAGTTGGTAGTTGTGATAGGTCTGATGCCAGCCACAATAAACTCGACCATTTAGAATATCCAAGAGTCCTGGATTTATACCATTGGTGAGCAAGACTAAGTACACTGGGCGTCCTGCCTCCTTGTGTTCACGGATTGCTCCAGCGAATCCAATCGCTTCATCGTCTTGATGCGGGGAATAGAAAATTGCTGGCCAGTTACTCATAAGTATTCTCCTGGGATCGCGCCAGAATTCCTTTGCTATAGAGAATAGCCTAACGACTACGCTCAGCAGCCGGGGCCGCCGAGCGACAAGGACACACGAGTAAACCTATATGCGGCCCCGGTCGGCTACAGCGCCTGGTTCGGCGTCTGCGGCTCACCGCGAGTTGCGCTCCCGCGCCGCCTGATAGCACAGGTCACAGATGAGCTTGATCCGGGCAACTGCCTCGGACTCATCGTCCCACCCGCCGCACCGCGCCCGCACCTGCTCGCACGCCTCGCACCACCCCTGTAGATCGTCGCCCGGCTCATCCGGGGCGAAGAACCCGAGGCCGCTGCCCCGGACCAGGTGCTGACAGACGAACGCCGCCCGCCGGGGACCGTGGCTGCCGCAGTGAACCACCCGCTCCTCGTCCACGCACGCCTCCGAGGCTCGGTGATCTTCAACGCCGAACGTTGGAATTCAGCGGACGGCAAAAAGCGCAGCTTTTTGACGGTCCGCTGGAATGACTTGTTAGGAGCGGCTTTACTGAGCACCACAAACAACACCGTGCGTTTGGCCAAGAGAGTTGCAGACGAACTTGGCGTCGTAGACGAGGGCTTGGATATCTGGCTTTCCGTTAAAGCACATGATGGTGTTCGTGGTACTTGGCATTGAAATGAGGAACGTCTGACCACCGTAAGTTGTCGTGCGAGCCGTGCCGTAGGCGGTGTTGCCGTAAGCGGTGGCATTCGCGGTGGTGTATGACTGGGTAGGTGTGGTGTAAGTGACCAGTTGCTCACGAGAGCGCCCATCAATGACCACGAAATGAGTAAAGCCGTTTTTCAACGTTAGTTCTGCGCTGCGAAGCAGCGCTAGCTCTTCGGCCCTTTCGGCGCTAGTGTACCCGTTACCCCGGAACGAAACCCGAAAAACGTTTGTATCTAGCTGCGTTTCGCTGAAGCCACCGGAGAAACCTTCGGGCTGATAGGTTGTGGCGCAGCCGCCGAGAAGGATGGCAAGAGAAATTACAGCGATTGTTCTCATGGGTAGTAGCTCCTAACGCCAAGGCTAAGCGGCCAGGGCCCGCCGTCAGTGACGTTGAAGCACGAAAAACCAGGATGGCGGCCCCGGTCAGCTTCAGCCGTTCGTTAGCCCCCGCTCCCCGCGGCGAAAGGCTTGCGCGGGCTGGCCTTCGATTTCGCTACTAAAGCCTGGAACTTCGGATTAGTCGCCAGCAGTTCATCGGTGAGATTGTCGTCCTGCTGAGGGTCCAGCGACTGGATTGCCAGGAGCCGTTGATCCGGCATCTCGACAACGATGGTCTCACCCGACTCGGCGCACTCATTCAGCGTCTTTTTCAAATCCGTTTCCAAGCGGCTCAACGGGATCGTTTTGATGGCCATGAAACTCCTCACTTTCCACAATCAACTTGTTGCCGACCTTTCGCCCGACGACCAGGATGACAACTTCGTCTCCTTCGACATTATACAGGGCACGCAGGTCACCTGCCCGTAGCTCAAACTCGGCCAGAGGATTCGGCCTCAGGAGCTTGATTGCTTTCGTGGCTGTCGTGGGCTGGTGCTGTAGCCGGGACAAGATTGCTGCTTCCAGGATTCGTTGCTCACGCACCGGCAAGGACCGCAGCTGCCTGTCCGCGTCCTCCGTGATCGTAATCCTGAACGCCATGGCGGCTCAGCCCTTCTCATGCTTTCCGTGCTCTTGCATCAGTTCGTCGAGCTTGACCCAGCCGAGTTTGTAGCCGAATGGGGCATTCTTGGGAACCTAGGCGAGCGTTCCGTTGGATACTTTCAACTGGCGACCATCTCGCCATTACGTTTGACCTTGAACTCAAGGTCGACCTTTCCCAGCGATCGCTCCGGCATCGTAGCTGTCACGTTGTGCTGAGCCATACGTCGTCCTCCGGCATTGGGGCTAACGGTCACGTTGACCGGCCGCGGCGAGCGCATGCGAGCCAGCGGTCCGGTCGAACGTGGTGTTAGACATCGGGCCACCGACGAACTACGTCGCCCTGCCACGGGGACTCAGGCCACCCCTCCTTGCCTCGTGCCACGTGAACTGCGTTCAGATACGCAATCACGGCCTCGCCGTCATGGCCGAGTTCGCGCAGGACGCAGCCGAGGACAGTACCAGTGCGACCCCGGCCGCCCAAGCAATGGACGACAACGCCGCGCCCAGCCCGGAGAGATTGGATTGTGGCACTGACGGCCGCGCGGATGAGACTCAGCTCGCGCTCCGGCTTGCGAGGCGGCCCACCGCTTACTAGGTCTTCAAGGTGACCCGAAAAGATCTGCGTCAGCGGTGCTGGGTTGAGGCTGCACGGATGCAGTGTGACAAGATCGGAGAAACCGCTATCGTAAATCGCCCGCCAGGGCCAATTCGGGCCGGGAAGTCTCATTCCGGCAAGAGGGGCCGGCGCTTGCAGCACCCAGTACAGATCGCCTGGAATGTGTAGATCGGCAACTGCTGGCCCTTGGCCAAGTGGGATGAGCACGCCGTTTCTCCCGATGTCTAACTATTAAGTCTGCTGCAGGCTACCCGCGCAGCATAGCACGGGAGCCTACGCAGCTCACTGGATGGCGAGTCTAACAAGAAATCCGACATTTATCAAGAGATCGCTTCGTGGAGCTGGCCGAGATAGACTGCAAATTTCGCAGTCTATCCGGCTATCAGCCCGCAGTATATCCCGGACTGATCAATTGGAATTAGAGGCGGTCTGCTGGGCTGTCCACCCCGCGCCGGCCTCGATTGAGGACATGCGTGTCGATCATCGTGGTGCTCACTCTTTATGCCCAAGGATCTGTTGGACTGTGCGGATGTCGCAGCCCTGCTCCAGGAGGTGGTCGCAAGGAATGGCGCAACGTGTGGCCACTGGCTGGTTTGGCAAGCACAGCCTGATCCAGTAGAACGTAGGCTGTCTCAGGCGTGAAGTGATATAGGGCGACGAGGAGCTGTTCTAAAAATAGAATGTCCTCTTTTCCCGCGTCGAACGACGGCGGATTGTTGAGCAGAGGCGGTGTGTTGTCAATGCCGTTTGCTTATGTCGTCCGCCTTTCTGTCACCCGCCATGGTGCATGACGACAGGGTCGTTCGGCGATGCGGCGCACAAGACGGGCATTGAATTGACTCTCTTTCGACCCGTTCCTATAATGCCGCAACGACAAGTTGACAGGCCTTTCCAGAGACGCATGTCTTCCATTTCCAAACCATCGTGGGCTCAAACCTGGGGCAGGGTCCAGGCGGGGTTTCGCCATGCTTTTGCGACGGCACCCGAGACGGTCGCCTTGTCTGTAGAAGACCAGGCGTTGCTCGACCGCATCGCCGAGGCTGTTGTGCAAAGGGGGATGGCCGCGCCAGCGATGGTGTTCCTGGAATCGCTCGCGCCGATGAACTTTGTAGGCAGCCAAGCGCTGCATGTCTTGGCTCCTCTTCTCGAAGTGGTCTTGGATGCCAAGACGTTGGACCAGGCGGCCCGGTTGCTCGAACGGCGAGATACGATCGATCGGCTGGTGGCGTTGATCGAGGCCAAGTCCAAGGCTCCCACGTCGTCTCCTTCTCTTTCAGCCCACCCTCCGGCTCACGCTCCTAAAGGAACGTCGGCTCAATGACGGGTCCCGCCTCGAACGATTCTCCGACTTCTCGCCCGCTCCGGGTGGTCGTGGCGACCGATTGTGGCAGCACCACGACCAAGGCGATTTTGATTGAAAAGATCGGCGACGAATACCGCCAGACCTATCGAGGCGAAGCTCCGACCACGGTCGAAGCGCCGTTTGAGGACGTGACGAGGGGCGTGCTGAACGCGATCGCCGAGATAGAAGAACTCTCCGGGCGCAAGATTCTGGACGGAGATCGGATCCTGACTCCCTGCCAGGGCGACAAGACCGGCGTGGATCTCTATATCTCGACCAGCAGCGCCGGCGGCGGTTTGCAGATGATGGTGACGGGGGTGGTGCAGAACATGACCGGCGAGAGCGCCCAGCGAGCCGCCTTGGGCGCGGGGGCGATCGTGATCGATGTGTTGGCCTCGAACGACGGGCGACTGCCGCATGAAAAGATCGAGCGAGTCAGGACCATGAGGCCCGACATGATTTTGATGTCGGGAGGGACGGATGGCGGCGCGGTGACCCACGTGGTAGAAATGGCGGAATACATCGCGGCGGCGGAGCCGAAGCCACGGTTCGGCGCGACCTACAAACTGCCGCTGATCTATGCCGGGAACAAGGCGGCTCAAGCCCAGGTGAAGCAGATCCTGGGGGAAAAGACCGCGCTGGTAATGACCGAGAACATCCGTCCTGTGCTGGAGCGGGAAAACCTCGGACCGGCGCGCCATAAGATTCATGATCTGTTTCTTGAACATGTCATGCAACAGGCCCCTGGCTATAAAAAACTGATGGAGATGACCGGCGCGCCGATCATGCCGACGCCGGCGGCCGTGGGCCTGATCATGGAAACGATCGCGAAACGGGAACAGATTAACCTCATTGGTGTCGATATCGGCGGAGCCACTACGGACGTCTTCTCCGTGTTCGATGGCACGTTCAACCGGACGGTGAGCGCCAATTTGGGCATGTCGTACAGTGTGTCCAACGTGCTGGCCGAGGCGGGCCTGGCGAACATCATGCGGTGGGTGCCGTTTACGATCGACGAGCAGACGTTGCGCAACCGGATCAAGAACAAGATGATCCGCCCGACGACGATCCCGCAAACCTTGGATGAGTTGCAGATCGAACAGGCGATCGCCCGCGAAGCGTTGCGGCTGGCGTTGATCCATCACAAGTCCCTCGCCACCGGCTTAAAAGGTGTCCAACAGGAGCGGACGATTTCGGATGTCTTTGAACAACAGACTTCCGGCAAGACCTTGATTGACATGTTGAAGCTGGATCTCATCGTGGGGAGCGGCGGGATTTTGTCCCATGCGCCGCGCCGGGTGCAGGCC
Source organism: Nitrospira sp. (assembly GCA_024331085.1). Classification (GTDB taxonomy): domain Bacteria; phylum Nitrospirota; class Nitrospiria; order Nitrospirales; family Nitrospiraceae; genus Nitrospira_D. The sequence goes on from JANDJG010000022.1 coordinate 11,622, forward strand.
ATGATGATGATGGTGGATGCCTACGAACCATTGGGCGTGACGAGGCTCTCCGTGGACAGCATCTTCATGATGCCGCACCTAGGTGTGCTCTCGACAATCGACGAGAAGGCCGCAACGGACGTCTTTGTGCGCGACTGTATGGTCTATCTGGGAACCTGTGTGGCGCCGATCGGCCAGGGGAAGATCGGGGATCGCTGCGCTGACTATGAGATCACCTTTCCCGACGGCCGGGTCATGACAGATCAACTCAAGTTCGGCGATCTGCGGCTCTATCCGCTTGGAGTGGGGGAGCAGGCGACCGTGACGGTGAGACCGGTCAAGGGGGTGAACCTCGGTGCCGGTTCAGGAACGTCCGTCACGAAGACCGTTCATGGCGGGGTCGTGGGGCTGTTGCTCGATGGGAGAGGCCGGCCGTTGCAACTGCTGGCCGATCAGCAGGCTCGTATTTCGTTGTTGACCGCCTGGTACCAGGCCGTGGGACTGTACCCTTCTTCTGAAGACGTGATTTCTTCGCTGAGAACAGACAACCGATAACCGACAACTCGCGATGGCTCATTCCTACACACCGGGCTTGACGGTCACCGACCAAACGGTCGTGCGGCGGGTGCGCCAGTTGCCGCTTCAGGGAACGGTGTCGGTGAAGGAAGGCGATCTCGTTCTGGCGACACAATCGGTCGCTCGCGCCGAGTTGCCGGGCAAGGTGTACCCCTTGAATCTGGCCAATCAGTTGGGGGCCGCTCCCAACGAGATCAAAGACTATCTGGTCAAGCGGGAAGGTGAGACGGTCCACAAGGACGAGGTGCTGGCGGAGAATAAACCGTTTTTCAAGTGGCTCAAGACGGAAATCCGTTCGCCGATCACCGGTACGGTTGAATCTATTTCCACGGTCACCGGGCAGGTGCTGTTGCGTGAGCCGCCGCGCGTGCTGGATCTATTGGCCTACGTGGATGGCCGAGTGGTGGAGGTGCGGCCTCAACAGGGAGTGACGGTCGAATGTGTGTGTAGCCTCGTTCAGGGGATCTTTGGGGTCGGAGGAGAAGCCTACGGGCAAATTGTGATGGCCGTCGACGCTCCGGATCGACCGCTCACACCAGATCGGCTGACGGCCGGGATGAAAGGCAAGGTTGTGGTGGGGGGCTCGTTCTTGCCGGCTGAAACCATGGCCAAGGCCAAGGAGATCGGCATCGCCGGGCTGGTCGTGGGGGGCATTCACGATCAAGATTTGCGGGCGCTCCTGGGCTATGACTTGGGTGTGGCGATCACCGGATCGGAGCAGGTTGGGTTCACGTTGATTCTGACGGAAGGATTCGGCGCGATTCCCATGGCTGCCAAGACCTTTGCGGTGCTGTCGTCCCATGCCGGCGCACCGGCCTCGATTTCCGGCGCCACTCAGATTCGCGCGGGAGTGATTCGGCCGGAGATCATCATTCCTCTGAAGGAAGGTCGGCAGGCAGGACCTCGCTCGGTGCATGTGACGCGGGAGGGGATTCAACCGGGAGACCTGGTTCGGATCATTCGCGATCCGTTGTTCGGCAAAATCGGCCGGGTGGCGGCGTTGCCGTCCGAGTTGCGGAAGATTCCGACCGAAAGCGAAGTCCGTGTGCTCGAAGTGCGGTTCGACGATGGAGCGACCGTGGTCGTTCCCAGAGCCAACATCGAAGTGATCGAAGGAGCATAGAAGCGTGAGGCGGCGGCTTGGAATCACGGCGGCGGTGATCGGGATCGCGGCCTGCTGGACGAGCGGAGCGATCGGACCGGTTGGATTGCTATGGGCGGCAGATCCCAAGGAGTTGACGGCGCCGGATACGATTCGTGTCTTCGACACGCCGAGCGACGGAGGAGGCAGTCTCACGGTTGTCTGGCCGCCCGCGCCGTATGATTCAAGCGAGGTCCGGTACCAAGTGTTGCTGGGAGAGCCAGCGGATACCGTGGACCCCTCCAGCCTCGCGGTCGTCGCTGAGTTTCCCGCGAACACCCGCTATGTGCGAGAGACCAAGTGGCCCTGGTGGACCAAGCCGGCCGACGATGATCAGCATCTGTATGTCATTAAAAACGGCAAGGCTCTTGAACTCAAGAACGGCACGTCCTATGCCGTGGGGGTGGCGGTGGTGTCCGGTGAACAGCGGGTGGTCAGTCCTATCGTCTCCGCCGTGCCGGAGCCCAATTGGATCAACTGGAATCAGATCAACAACCTGTTTCTTGCTGTCCTGTTCGGGGGAATTGTGTTCGTCTCCATCGGTCTGGCCAAGAAGCGCGAAATGTTCCTGCGGCGGATTCCCGGGTTGGATGCCGTCGATGAAGCGATCGGCCGGGCGACGGAGTTGGGCAAGCCGGTTCTGTATTTGACCGGCGCCCATGACATGAGCGATCCCTCGACGATCGCGGCGGCGGTGATTTTGGGGCGGGTGGCCAAACGAGCCGCCGCCTACGAGACGGAATTGATGGTGCCCCATCGCGAGCCGATCACCATGGCCGTCTGCCAGGAGATTACGAAGCAAGCCTATCTGGAGGCCGGGAAACCCGATCTCTACAAGGAAGATTCGAATTTTTTTATCACGTCGGATCAATTCAGCTACACGGCTGCGGTGGACGGGATCATGTTGCGCAAACGACCGGCGGCGAATTTTTTCATGGGCTCGTACTTTGCCGAGTCGTTGCTGCTGACCGAAACCGGCGCGAGTACCGGCGCGATTCAGATCGCGGGGACCGACTCCGATCATCAGCTTCCGTTTTTCGTCACGACCTGTGACTATACGTTGATCGGCGAGGAGCTGTACGCCGCGAGCGCCTATCTCTCGCGGGAACCGGTGCAGGTCGGCACGTTGCGCGGCCAGGATGTCGGCAAGGCGTTGATCCTTGGTGTTCTGATCATTGGCACCGTGCTGGCGACGATCGGTGTCGCGACGGAGGCCGAGTGGCCCCGCTGGTTGTTGGACGTCTTTAGGGACGTGAAATGATTTTATTGCGCCGACAGTTGCCGCTCCTGATCACGTTGATCGCCGGGCTCACGATGGCGGGCCAATACTATGTGCCCCATCCGTCCTCCGAAGCCTTGCTCACCTCGGTGACCAAGTGGCTTCAGATCATCGGCGGGTTTGCGCTGGTGTTGGGGGTGAGCAGTCTCTTCCATCAACATGCCGTCAAAATCCGCCGGCGGGAAGCAGGCTGGGGCTACAGTCTCGTGTTGTACGCCGGCATGCTTGGCACGATCGTGGCCGGTCTCTGGGCCGACGGCAAGGAAAGTCTCGACGGGGTCCTCACGGCATTCGGGTGGGTGTACAACTACATGATGGTGCCGCTGCAAGGGACCATGTTCGCGATTCTGGCCTTTTTCATCGCGTCCGCGGCCTATCGGTCGTTCCGCGCCCGCAGCCGCGAGGCAGCCGTGCTGCTTGTTGCGGCGGTGATCGTGATGATGGGACGGGTGCCGTTGGGCGAGTATGTCCTTCCCGCAAGCGGGGACGTTTCTCAATGGATTTTGAATGTCCTCAACGCCTCGGTCCGTCGGGCCATTTTGATCGGCGTGAGTTTGGGGGCCGTGGCCCTGTCGTTGAAGATCATCTTCGGCGTGGAACGGTCGTACTTGGGCGGAGGCAAGGAGTAAAAGTGACTGGTCACTTGTTGTTTGTCGAGCAGAGGGGATTTACTCCACGTCTCAAGGAGACCGGTCGATGAGCCTTGCCGAGCGGATGCTCAAGATCGACCGGCGGATCATCTTTTTGATCATCGGCCTCTGCACGCTCATGCCGTTGCTCTATCCGGTCGGCCTTCCGATCAAAATTTCTCCGGAAGTCCGGGCCGTCTACGACTATATCGAATCGTTGCCCGAAGGCTCGGTGTTTCTCCTGTCCTTGGACTTTGATCCCTCTTCCAAGCCTGAACTCTATCCGCAAGCCGTAGCGCTGCTTCACCATGCCTTCAGAAAGAACCTCCGTGTCGTGGCCATGACCTTGTGGGTGAGCGGGACGGGCTTGGCCGATCAGATCATCACACAAGTCGCCCGCGAGATGGGGAAGGAAGATACGAAAGACTATGTGTTCCTCGGCTGGAGTCCGGGAGGCACGGCCGTGATCATCAATATGGGGCAAAACCTCTATACCACCTTTCCGACCGACTACCACGGCAGGCCGACGAAGGGATTGCCGGTGCTTGATGGGGTCAGCAGTTTGCGGGATGTGGACTATGCCGTGAGTTTGGGGGCTGGCAATCCGGGTGTCGAAGCCTGGTACGTGTTCGGCAAGGACAAGTACAAGTTTGAAATGGGAGGCGGCTGCACCGGTGTGATGGCGCCGGGGCTCTATCCGCTGTTGCGAAGCGGGCAGATCAACGGCTTGATCGGCGGGTTGCGCGGGGCGGCGGAGTACGAGAGTTTGATCGGCCGCAAGGGACAGGCCGTTGCCGGCATGGACGCCCAGTCGGCGACCCACATGGCGATCATCGTGTTGGTGATGCTGTGCAATCTGTTCTACTTTGCCCTGCGGCGCAAACAGCAAGCGTCGTGACGCGGAGACGGTCGCGCGATCGGTGTGTCTCGATAAGGGTCGTGTTCAGTTCGGTCGGGCCGTGATCGAGGGTGATGATGTCGGTTGAGTCCATCATCGGCGCCTGGGTGGCGACGGGGTTGACCCTGTTCATCTTTTCGTTTCTCTACCGGGACAATCCCCTGTTTAAGTTGGCCGAGCATCTGTACGTCGGCGTGTCGGTCGGGTACACGATCGTCAAGACCTACGATACCGTGCTCGTGCATTTGATTTGGAAGCCGATCGTCGAGAACCATGAATGGACGTTGCTGATCCCCGTCTTCATTGGCATGTTGATGCTGGCGCGGTATGTGCCGAAGGTGTCGTGGCTGTCCCGCTACGCCTTTGCCTTCATCGTGGGGGTGGGGGCGGGACTGGCGATTCCACGGACCATCTCTTCGTTCATCTTAAAACAGGTCGAAGATACGGTCCGTCCCTTGGTCATGGTGGTTCCGGGGCAGGGGGCGTCGTTCACGTGGGATCTGCTGAACCCCGCGAGCGGGGTCAACACCATCATTATTCTGATCGGGGTCACTTCCGTCCTGTTTTACTTCTTTTTCTCCGTCGAACACACGGGGCCGGGCAAAGCGGTGGCTCGAACCGGGATTTTCTTCCTCATGATCGCCTTCGGCGCCGCGTTCGGCTACACGGTGATGGCCCGTATGTCCCTCTTGATCGGCCGCCTGACCGATCTGATAGGCTATGCCAACGGGTCGTATGGACGGCCGACCCTGTGGCTGCTGCTGCTCACGGTGGGCGCGCTCGTGTTGCTGAGCCGCCGCGTCAAGTCGGAACCTCCTCCGGAGGGGTAACCCGAAGAATTGAAACCGGCGTATCTCTTGCCGTCGTCCGGTTCGACCATAAGCCGAAGGAGCGACGCTCTCATTGCAGCTTTCTCCTTGCATCTTCTACAATGTCGCCGCCATGTCCACCGAAACCGTGAGAGATCCCAAACAGTATCCGGTGCTCAGAAATCTCCAGTACTCTCCCATCAAGCAGGGGGAAGATTCGTTCATCGTGTTGTGGGATCCGACGGGGTTGAGCCAAGACAAGCTGGTGCTGCCGCTGAATTATTTTTTCATCATCCAACATTTCGACGGCCGTCATTCTCTGACGGACATTCTCTCGCTGTATCTCAAACGGTTCGGCGAGTTTCTTCTGCCCGACAAGATCGAACGGTTGGTGAACGAGCTGGACGAGAAACTGTTCCTTGAAGGGGCGCGCGCCGAAGCGGCGTTGGCACGGGCCATGGATGCCTACCGGCAAGCCCCCTGTCGGAAGCCTACGTTCGCGGGGCGAGGTTATGAAGCCGACGGTCTCAAACTGAGAAAGCAGGTCGAGGGATTCTTTTCATCGCGGGAAGGGCCGGGGTTCGAGCCGTCCGTTCATGCCGGCAAGCCGATCAAGGGGCTGGTGACGCCGACCTATGATCTGAAGCAAGCCGGACCGGTCTATGCTTGGGCGTACAAAGAGTTGCGGGAGGCGGTGCAGCCCGATCTCTATGTCGTCATGGGGACCGCTTCAGCGGGGCTGACACGTCCGTTTACCGCGACGGACAAAGATTTTGAAACACCCCTTGGCCTGGTCCGTGCGGATCAGACGATCCTGTCGCGGCTGCGCGATCGCTGGCCGGATTCATTTCACGAAGATCTGTGTCACCAAGCCGAGTCCTCGATCGAGTTTCAGTTGCCGTTTTTGCAGGAGGTCGTGGGTCGTGAAAAGGCCTATACCATCGTGCCGATTCTCTGTTCTTTTTCGGCGCTTGAGATGGCTGATCACGAGTTGAAACAGGGAGTGAAGGCGTTCCTCGACGGACTGCGGGAGATCCTCTGCGAGGACGGCCGACCCTATTGCGTGATCGCCGCGGGGGAGCTGGCGCATCTCGGCTTGCGCTATGGCGACAAGGAGCCGCCGACGGATTTTTCGTTCCACCGGTCCATGCAGCGGGACCTTGAAATGCTCAAGTTGGTCGAAGAGCTCAAGGCCGATGAGCTTACCGATTTTCTCCTCAAGGAAGAGGATCGGCGCCGCATTACCGGTTTCGCACCGATCTATTCGCTCTTGCGGCTGATTCAGGCTGAAAAGGGCGAAGTGCTTCGTTACGACCGCGGCATCACCGATCAGTTCAATTCCACCGTCACCTACGTCAGCATGGCGTTCTTCTGAGCGGTCGAGGAACAGCCGGCCGTGCCTCGCGCAGTTTGAGCTTTCTATGCTAGGGAAAAACGACATGCTGTCAGGTCGGCAGATGCCTTTCCGGGTTGGAAAGGAAAAACGGTGAGGCGCGGCTGAAGGGCGGTTGCCGCTGATTACTCCTTTATCTTGACCGTGATCCTGATCGGCTCCAGCGGATTGTCCCGTTCGTCGCGCGGAACGGCGGCGATTTTATCGATGACGTCGAGGCCGCGGAAGACTTCCCCAAAGACGGTGTAGCACCGATCAAGGCCGTTATTGTCATCCAGGCAGATGAAGAATTGCGAGCCGTTGTCGTTGAAGTCTCGGGTGCTGTTGCTCTCGCGGGGCATTTTAGCCATGGAGACGGCGCCGCGTTTGTGGGGGCGGTCGTTCGGTTCGGGCGGAAGAAAATAGCCCGGCCCGCCGGTGCCGTGGAGGGATCGATCCGGCTGTTTGCTGAGCGGGTCGCCTCCCTGGAGCAAAAAGCCCGGGACGACGCGATGGAACGTGGTGCCGTCGAAGAAGCCCAGCCGGGCGAGATTGAGAAAGTTTTCGACGTGACGCGGGGCGTCGTCGGGATACAAGCGAACGGCGATCTCTCCGAATTTTGTAATGATGGAGAGGCGCGGATCTTTTTTTTGGAACTGCATCGCCATAGCGGCACTGTATCAAGGACGTCGCTTTTGCGGCAAGGCCGGATCGAGCATGGAAAAATCCGGAGAAGTCCGCAATCCACCCGCATCCGAAGACCGGAGCCTTGCGGCCGATGGCTAGCCGCGCGCCGCGTTTTCACACGTATACAGACCTTTTTCCGGATCGATCCTCCACCACATGAGTCCACCGGCGAGCGCAATCAGCGCTGCGACGGAGAGAGAAAAGGGCCATCCCCATTGTTCGGCGATCCAGGGCGTGAGGGAGGGGGAGACGGCCCCTCCGATGTTGGCCCCCATGTTCATCAGCCCGGACAAACTTCCGGCGTGGGTCTTTGAGAGATCGCCGGTTGAAGACCAATAGGCTCCGACCGAGAAATAGAGCCACCCGGCGCCGAACGAGAGATTGGCGATGGCCCAATAGGGCGAGTCAATGATCGCGCCGCCGGCGATAAAAAGCGCGGCCAAGACCATTCCCGCCTGGCCGACGATGCGGCGACCTTTGGTGATGCCGTGTTTCAAGGCCAACCGATCCGTGATCCATCCTCCCAGCGGGCAGAACACGAGGATGGCGAGAAACGGAGCGGCTGCATACAGACCGCCCCGTAGGAGGTTGAATCCGCGAACGTTCACGAGATAGAGATAAAACCACGACATATAGATGTACGCCACATACCCCAGACATGTGTAACTTAGGACAAGCCACCGCACCGACGGCGTTTTTCGCCAGGCGATCCATGGAATGGCGGGCGATTTTGTGGAATGGTCGCCGGAAGAAAGCGTGGATTTTTCTTCCTTCTGCGAATGGTCGTCCGGACGGTCACGAACGACGGTCCACCACAGACCGGCCAATCCGATTCCAAGGGCGGCTGAGAGGTAGAAGGCGGTTTGCCAGCCGTAGTTCACCATGATCCATGCCGTCAGCGGAGGAGTGATGGCGGAGCCGACGCCGATTCCCCCGATGGCCATGCCGATACCGAAGCCGCGTTCATGAGCCGGGAGCCAGTCCGTCACGGCGCGGTTGAACGTGGGCAGCGCCACCCCTTCGCCGACTCCGAGCAGAAACCGGGTCAGCGCCAACGCACCGAGAATCCCCAAGGCACCGGCCAGAAACGAGGAGGCGGCGATCGCAGTGAAGGCGGTGAAACAAGACCACCAGAGGAGCCCGATGGCCAGCACCAGGCGGGCTCCCCATCGATCCGCCAACCATCCACCGGGTATTTGAAACAGGGCATACCCGATGACGAAGGCGGAAAAGACGAACCCCATTTGTTGATCGGTCAATCCCAGCGCCGGCATCATTTGGCGCGCGGCGACGGAAATATTGACTCGATCCACGTAGGTCACGACGCTGACGGCAAAGAGCAGTCCGAGAATCAGCCGGCGTGGAGGGAAATGACCCGGCGACCGCCGAGGGAAAGAAGAGAACGGCCCGCTCACGGTTGCTCCAGAACGCAGGTGTCGGCGCGATGAGTCCGGAGGTCAGGACGGCCTCTCCTTTGCCGAAAGAGGGCCGCCTTTCTCCGGACACTGGTGGGAAAAAGAGCCAGGCTCGGCTTCCGCCTGCAATAGTCTCTTCTCCAAAGAGGAAGCGGCGGAACGCGCTTATTTGGAAACGATCTCCAGCAACTCGACTTCAAACACCAACGTCGCACCCGGTTTAATGACGGGTGGAGAGCCGCGATCTCCGTAGGCAAGATTCGACGGGCAGATCAGGCGGCTCTTTCCGCCGACCTTGATCTGCTGAACGCCTTCGGTCCAACAGGTGATGACTTGATCGAGAGGAAACGTGGCCGGTTCGCCTCGTTTGACGGAGCTGTCGAAGACGGTTCCATCGATCAACGTCCCGTGGTAATGGACCTTGACCGTGTCGGTCGATTTAGGAGTCGCGCCGGAGCCGAGCTTGATGGGAGTGATGACGGCTCCGGATTCGGTTTTGACCGATCCTTTCTCGGACGCGGCTTTCGCAAGAAACGCGGCGCCCGCTTTTTTCTCCTGTTCCGCCAAGACGCCGAGCCTGGTTTGCTGAAGCTGTTGAATCTTGGGACCGTAGGCTTGGAGATCGACTTTCGGCGTCCGTTTCAGCACGCCGTCGGCCATGCCGACTTTGACCATCTCGAGTTCGGTTTCACTGAGCGCAAACGTCGAGAGCGATTGGCTGATGGCCAGACCAAGGGCGTACAAGGTTTTTTGGTCCTCGTTCGCGGGCTCTTGCGGAGCAGCCAGTGCCGGCGAGCCGGCTAAGAGGAGCGATGTTCCCACCATGGCGATGAAAGTGCGCATTCGAGATCCTTTCTTGTAAGACGAAGTGAATACAGCGAGCATACGATACCGGTCCGAGCCGTACAATAGAAATTTTGTCTTCAAAAAGATGGAACGTCCGTGGGGCTTGATGGGCGGTCGACGGAGAAGAGCCGTTGATCATTTACCAGAATGACGGCGGATCGACTGGTATGGCGGAGAGGGAGGGATTTGAACCCTCGGTAGAGGTTTTCGCCCCTACGACGGTTTAGCAAACCGTTGCCTTCGGCCACTCGGCCACCTCTCCATGCTCCACGTGTTGTTCAAGAAGATACCCTGCGGCAGGCGGAACGTTTCCGCCTGCCGCAGGGTACTCCCGACGCGAGGGCGATCTTACCTCAGCCTTTGTGGACGGCACAAGAGAGCGGTTCAAATCCGCGAGAAATACGAACGGGCGGTCAATTCCCGTCGAATCCAATGGAACAGATGCAGACAACGCGACTGTAGTTGGACGTAAGATTCTTGAAGTTTGAGCCGCTCGATCGCATGGAGCACGCGGGTTTGGAGGCGGCCGTAGAGGAGATGCAAGGGAGTCGGAGAATCGGTCTCGGAAGGGGGGGCGACGGCAAAAGATCTGGCCAGGATGCCGCTCTCGTCCGGAGAGGTTGAATAGCGAAATTCGACGTTTCCCGGCCGCACCGCGCCGCTGATCGCCAGCATCTGGATCGCCTTGCGGGTCTCCTCTTTGCGTTTTCGATAGGTCTGCCAGAGTTCAAGGGGCTTTGCGAGCGCCTGTTTATGATCGGGAACCTTGATATCCACCAGGTTCTTCCAAAAGCCGTCGTCCAGTTGTCGCGGACGGTTGCATTGCACGCATCGGGCAAGCATGTTGGACTCTTCCTCCGTCGCGGTCGAAGAATGGACAAGGAGTTGATACCGGTAGCCTCCGCACAGGGGGCACGCCTTGCCGCGAATTTCTCGCCGTACCGTTCCGATTTTCCCAAGCCGTTTTTGCATGGACAACCCTCCTCTTCAAATCAATCGTCGGGAGTTTTTTTCCTCACCGCCCACGCCTCTCGTTTCCAACCGGCGTGATGGAGAAAGCATAAACGCGGGAAGGGCGGATGAAAATACCATAGAGGTAGCGGAGTGCTAGACGAAAGAGGGATGGCATGACCAAGGGTAGGTGGAACAGCGGCTCACGCCATACACGTAAAGAGAACGAACTGAAAGTGGACATGAAGACCGGTCGATTAAAAGCGAATCAGGATATGTTCGGTCGCGGTCTCATGCGTGGAGCGAGTGGCCCGTTGTGAAGCCTTAAATTGATGAAGCTTGGCTCGAACTTCCGGGGAAAGTGACAGAAGGTCGACTTTGAGCCGGTGGCTGTCGATCCAATCGACTTCGGCCAACTCGACGGATATGTGGGAGTCCTCGTCGGGCAGCCACAGGCGGAGCTTCACGTAATCGCCGGCCCGCAGTTGAGTTTGTGGGGAGATACGTCGGTCCGGTGCCGAAAGATCGTACAGGCAGCCGTCTCCTTCCAAGCCGGAGCTGCCCTTTGCAAGAATGCAATTGATTGCAACCCGAGAGAGTGGTTGAAGTGACATGGCGATGGCTCCCTCCACAGCGCGATTGTGGGAGGTACCATAGTATGGAGAACCGCGTTTCTTCAACTCCCTCAAGGGGCTAGGCGGGCCCTACAAAAGGGTTAGGTGACAATCCTGGTATCGTCCGTGCTCGGTCCGCTATCCGGATAGCGAAGGAGGATTACCACAGCCCGGCTTCTCCCTCCGGACAGCTCCGAGACTTGGGAAGGAGTTGATAGGAAGGGACTTTCTGTTCTTTTGGTTGCGGCTCATCATCGGGAAGAGGGGAGAAGAGCAATGTTTCCTCGGCGGCCGCGTCGTCTCCGGTTCGCAACAGTCCCTCCCGATTGAGAATTTTGAGCGCATTGGTGCGGGCGACGATCGGAGGGTACTCATGGAACTGGTCCGATGCCACAAAGGGCACTTGAATGGTCACGGTTCGCCGGTCTTCATAGATGAACTTGCGCAGATTGTCGTCGAGGGGCGTTTTAAGGCTCAAGACAACGGAGGAGCGGGGAGCGATTGCGGGAAGGGTGACGACGAACCAGCGGCGGCCGTCATTCGGCGGAGTTTCCATCCGCCCCGTCGCTTCCATTGTGGGAGCGGTCGAGACCTGTGTTGCGAGACCGATGGCCGGTGAGCGGACAGCCAGACGAAGACGGGTGATAGGCTCGTCCGACACATTGTCGAGCAGCAGCTTGATGACGACCCATGATTCCTGTCGAGGAAGTCGGACCTCTCCGGACGGGACCGTCTGCTCGACGCGACGGAGACTGCAATTGGTCACCAAGTTGCGTTTTTCAAAAAAGTACGTCGCCGTTTTGCCTTCCACGGCCCGGGCTCGCTCGTAGGTATAGAACGCGACGCCGACGTTGATCATGGTGGGTTTGAACCAGGCGACGATGGTGGGAAGGAAAAACGGAACGACGACGGCGAACAGGCCGACGATGATGATCTTATTCAGCCACGTTTGCCGCTGAAACCACTGCCAACAAGCCCGCAAGATTTTCATGCGATTCCGTCGTCGGTGAACCGGTCAGGCGCCGCACCATCGGGCTCAGGGCCGAAGATGAATCACAAAAACTCGCGCACATGATGGCGGAGGGGGCGAGATTTGAACTCGCGGATGAGTTGCCCCATCTCCGGTTTTCAAGACCGGTCCGTTCGGCCGCTCCGGCACCCCTCCCAACCGCACTGTGCGAGCCCGGCGCGCTCTTTCGCGTCCTTGTGAGAGCAACGCGGGCGGATAAACGTCACAAGAAGCTTTTTCTCTCAACTTGGCGATAGGATCGCGAGCGCGCATGTCGTTTGCCTCGACAGGTCACTTCTTTGTAAGCCGTTCCTTTCCTCCCATATAGGGGCGCAAGGCTTCCGGAATCAAGACCGACCCATCAGGCTGTTGATAGTTTTCGAGGATGGCCACCATCGTTCGGCCGACGGCAAGACCCGATCCGTTCAAGGTGTGGACGAAGTCGGGCTTGGCGTCTTTTCCGGCAGGTCGATATTTGATGTTGGCTCGACGCGCCTGAAAGGATTCAAAATTACTGCATGACGAAATCTCCCGGTACTGTCCTTGGGAAGGCAACCAGACTTCGATATCGTAGGTTTTGGCTGCGGAAAACCCCAGATCGCCGGTGCAGAGCATGACGACTCTGTAGGGAAGATTCAGGTTTTGCAAGATCGCTTCGGCATGGCCGGTCAGCCGTTCGAGTTCTTGGTAAGACCGATCCGGTGTCGTGAATGCCACCAACTCTACTTTGTTGAATTGATGCAAGCGGATCAGACCTCTGGTGTCTTTTCCATACGAGCCTGCCTCGCGTCGGAAACAGGGGGTGTAGGCCGTGTACCGAAGGGGAAGCATGTCTTCGCCGAGCACCTCGTCTCGATGCAGGTTTGTGACGGGCACTTCGGCGGTCGGGATCAGAAACCAGTCTTCGTCGCGCAATCGAAACAGATCGTCTTCGAACTTGGGAAGTTGCCCGGTTCCGGTCATCGTCTGTCGATTGACGATGACGGGAGGCAGCACCTCTTGATAGCCGTGTCCGGTCGTGTGGAGATCGAGCATGTAATCGATCAGCGCTCGCTCCAGTCTTGCGCCGGCTCCTCGCAGCAGGGCGAACCGAGCTCCCGCGATTTTGGCGGCTCGATCAAAGTCCAAAATCCCGAGAGCTTCGCCGATTTCCCAATGGGGTTTGGGCGGAGCGGCGAAAGAGGGGATGGTACCCCACCGGCGAACTTCAACGTTGTGGGTGGAGTCCGGGCCTTGCGGAACCGCCCGGTGCGGCAGATTGGGGATACGAAGGGCGAGGTCGTTTAGGGCGTCTTCGGTTTCCCGCAACTGTCCTTCAATCTCTTTGATTCGGTTTCCCACCCGCTTCATCGCCTCGACGGCGTCGTCGGTCGGCTCGCCGGTTCGGCGCCGACGGGCGACGTCGTCGGATCCTTTTTTGAGCTCATGCCGAAGTTGCTCGACCTGTGTCGTCAGTGCGCGCCGTTCCTCGCCGAGTTTCCGAACGGCGTCCCATGGAACGTCGCGGCCGCGGGTGCCCAAGGCGGTGCGGATCAAATCCGTGTTTTCTCTAAGATATTTCGGGTCATGCATGACGGCGTTTCTTCCGACTCGAAAGCGTCTGGAATCTAGCATCGGCGTTGTGGAGAGTCAACGAAGCCGACGGCCGATCGGCGGGTCGGCGAGAGGCGTGCGTTGACACGAGGGATCGGTCCAAGCCACCATAAAAATATGCGAGTCATCGCGAATCCCCCCAATCCCTATGAATCACGGCACCGGGACTTGCTCGAACCGGCCGGCCCCGCTGCATTGACGGTCTATGAAGATGCGACGAGGGAAATCCTGAGCCGCAATGAAAGTCCGGATCTTCCCTTTCGATGGAGTGTGAATCCGTATCGAGGGTGTTTTCACGCCTGCGCCTATTGTTACGCCAGGCCGTCGCATGAGTATTGGGGGTTCGGCGCCGGGACGGATTTTGACAGCAAGATCGTCATCAAAAAAGACGCGCCACGGCTGTTGCGGCGCGCGTTCGACAAACCCTCGTGGCGGGGGGAACTGATCGTTTTTTCCGGGAATACGGACTGTTATCAGCCGCTGGAGGCGGTGTACGGCCTGACGAGGGCCTGTCTGGCCGTCTGCGCCGAGTACCGCAATCCGGTCGGCGTCATTACGAAAGGGGCGTTGGTCTTGCGGGACCTCGATATTCTCAAACGTCTGACCCGGGAGGCATGGCTTCGCGTGTACGTCAGTATTCCCTTTGCATCCGACGCGATCGCCAGAAAAGTCGAGCCCCACGCTCCGTCCGTTTCAAGGCGCTTCGAGACCGTGCGCGCATTGGCCGGGGAGGGGATCGCCGTCGGTGTTTCGCTGGCGCCGATCATACCCGGCTTGAACGAGAGAGATATTCCCGAGCTGCTGGAGCGAGCGCGAGAGGCGGGAGCCCGCACCGCGTTCGCCACATTGCTGCGGCTGAGCGGGAACGTGGAAACCGTGTTTCTGGAACGGATGAGCGAACTGTTCCCGGATCGCTTCGGGAAAATCGTCAACCGGCTGCGGGATGTGAGAGGCGGATCGCTCAACGAAAGCGAATTTTTCAAGCGGCAGGCGGGGACGGGCGTCTATTGGGAGATGATCGAGCGATTGTTCGACGTGGCGAGACGGCGGGCTGGATTCTCCGATGATGACTCAGGCTCGATCCCGAACACGTTCCGGCGACCGGGATGCGAGCAAGGATGTTTATTCTGATAGAAGCCAGCGTCAAGACAAGCCGGAGGACGACCCGTTCTTCTCAATCTCACTTGTTGGTCAGATCGAACTCCTTGACGACTTGCTCGGTGAGATCGATAGTGTCTTTGTTGTAGATGACGATCTTCATCGTCTGTTCGCTGCCCTTGTCCAAGACGAGGGAAAACCCGCCTTTTTCGGCAACGGTTTTGGTCGCCGCCATGATCTTTTTCATGTATTCATCGACCAACTCTTTTTGTTTACGTTGGAGCTCTTGGTTGAACTCCTGCGCGCGCTTTTGATAATCCTGCACTTTGGTCCGAAACTGCGTTTCTTTCTCCCGTTTTTCGGTTTCGCTCATCTTGGCCGCTTGCTCGCGAAGCTGCTTTTCGGTGTTGCGCAGCTCTTCTTCATCTTTGGCCAACAGCTTTTGCCGAATGGACACATATTCCTTTAATCCTTCCAACGCCCGTTTGCCCGCCTTGGATTTCTCCAGCACGATTTGGGGGTCCACGACGCCCATCTTGAAGTCTTCGGCCGCCCAAGCAGGTGAAGCGAAAGCTGTAAGCGGGAGGAGAAGCAGCGATGTCACAAGAACACGTCGGAACGAGGGGATGCGCATTGGAACTCCTTCTTTCAAGGTGTCGGCACGGGTTGAATCAAAGCGGGGGCAGAATAGCTTTGCGGTCCCGGTCTGTCAAGTAAATGGGGGGCTACCATGAATCGAAGCTCAACGGCTCTTCGCCGATCAGGGCGTCGACCCCATGCGCCCATTTCAGACGACGGGCGACGGCCCGCAAGGTCCGCTCATTTACAAGGTCCGGGGCAAAGGGGTCGCTGATTGCTTTGAATCGTTCCGTCGAGAGGACCGGCTTATAGCCCAGTTCTTTCATGGCAAGCGCGAGGAGATTCAGTTGCGTGATGCGGGAGGCTTGATTCAAGACGGCCAACGCAGCCTCCGGTGAGGTTCCCGCCGAGCCGGTGTTTTGTAAGAATTCAATGGTACGCTTCTTCAACTCGGCGCGTTGCGCGTCCGTCAACGTCGGCAGCATCAGCTCGACCAGCAAAGCGTTGGTAGATCCGGCGAACGACGGCAGACCGAAGAGCCGGCGGAACAATCCCATACTTCCTCCGTGAGCGAGCGCACAAACGCTCACAACCCGCGAGCGAGTCTACTGAAAACAATCGGTGATTTTCCAGAGTGGGTTCGCCGGAAAAGAAACAACCGGCATGCGAAGGGATGGGAAAAGCCGTCTTGTTTTCTTTATTGCCTCCCTGCCATTCGGCGATTCAGACGGGCCGCCACGGCGAAGTGGAAAAAATAGCGATCCAGCGAAGCCCAGTCGCTGCCGTAGAGCGTTCCGCCATACATGGCGTCGCATAAGACTTCGCGTGCACGGGTCAGTTCTTTGCGGCGGCCCGTCCACCTGGGATCGGCGATCGTCAAATCCAACAGTTCAAGGGCTCGGACAAAGGCCTGTTCGAAACGATCCCGATCCGATTCATACCAGCGGCCGGCGCGAGCCACTTCGCTGCCGACGTTGGCCAATTGCTCCATCAGGGAAAGTGAATGCCAACGTCCTGCCGCCAATTGTGTATGAATGGGCGTCATGAGAGGCGTCAGTCCCGCACCAACCGAAGGATGATCGTTACAATGGCATCGCGAATCGTCGCATTTTCCACGAACCGCGACCGATTACTTTGAGCAGGGCGTATGTTGATCATCGAGTCGAACTCGATCCATTCCGAAGGCGGTTGTTCCGGATAGAGATTGACGCCCCACAGGTTCTCCTGGTGCGATCCGTTCTCCAACAATACCGTTTCCTCATCAGCGTGCAGCTCGCCGCCGATCGCCATGATTTCTCGCTCAACGTCGACGACGGCCTTGACCATGTCGCCGAACTGTTGAGCGGCGATGGTTCGGAGTTCTTCCTTGGTGATCGCGTCACGGATGATTCGGATGTCCATGGGTTCTCCCTGGAGTCTGTTTGTTTGAGAGACGGCTCGCCTCGTCTCAGTCGAAGGAGGGTACGATTGCGAACGACGCTTGTCATTGTCAAGCGTCGTGTAGAACACCGAATTGCCCGATTGAGGAAATCGGGCGGGGCTTGCGCTGCTGGATACTTTCCGTGATTTGTGGAGCGTGATCTATGGAGTAGGAGATGAGCATGCCAGCCATGATGGTCTTGCCTGCCTCGGGGTCGTCGGCGAGAAGGAAGCGGCGGGACTATACGGCCACAGCTTCCGGTGATCTCTTGCAGGTCGACACGCTGGATCTCCGGCCATTCCCCCTCATGCCCCTCAAGCAGTTCACCGCGCAGCTGACAAAGAGTGCATGCCGCGTCTTGTCTCTGCAATCAGCCGAGACTCGGCAGTTACTCAATTGGGCAGGTCAGCTTCCCGATAGCCGCGGCTCCTCATGCACGCCTTGTAGAGATCGATGTTGGTGTAATTGTCGCTATGAGCCATTCCCCCATACGAGTTTGCAAACGCGATGAATGTTTGCTGTTGAGCCTCTTGTATACAAGCGTAGTCGTCTCGCCTGAACTGTTGCTCAGTACCGCCATATGGAAAATACCAATATGTTTCGGTGGTGCAGCCTGATAAAGATAGGACAGCGAAGATGGTCAATAACTTCTTCATCGCGCTCTCCTTGGTTTTACACAAGACAAGAACATTGCTTGTGGCATCGAACTCTAAGTTTGGCATACCAATCGTTTTTGTAACTTAAATACAAGCTACTTTTTGTCATCCCTGACCTACAAAAAGTAATAGTTGCAATGCCGTTGAAACCAAACAACGTACGAGCTGCGGGCTCACACGTTGATAGGCGAGCACGGGATACGTTATAAATAGTCTCTCTTGACCTACTAACGGTTATGGATCGTACCCTGAATCGTCTCTATGACCGGCAAACACGTCCGTAATATCCTTCCCCTGTATGGTGTTGTCAAGGCGTCGTGGGTCAAGGGAAATGGCAAAGCTGTAAGCTGTCTCCAGAGATTGTCCCGAGATGTACCTGCCGTCAACCCTCTTGCTTGACCTTCGTTTCCGGCGGCCCCTATAATCTGATTCTCCATCAGCCTGATACAACGTCCTGATTCATCGAACAAAATGGCTGAATTCACCCACTTTAACGAGGCCGGACGAGC
>JANDJG010000023.1 GCA_024331085.1 Nitrospira sp.
AAACGGCTGCCTTTTCCGAGAACGCTCTCCACCCGAACGGAGCCGCCGTGGAGTTCGATCAGGTTCTTGGCGATAGCCAACCCCAGCCCGGCGCCGCGGGCTTCAATGGGGGTCGATTTGCTCCAATAAAACTTGTCGAAGATTTTGTCCAGCTCGTCCGGGGGAATGCCGTTGCCGCTGTCGATCACGGTCACTTCGACGAAGTCGTCGCCTCGCGTTCCGACTTCCACAAGGATTTCTCCTCCTTCGGGCGTGAACTTGATCGCGTTGTGAACCAAATTGATCAGGACGCGATGGAGCTTGTCGGTATCCGCCCGAACCATCGGCAAAGGGGCGTGCAGGACGGCGCGCAGCAGGATGGACTTCTGGCGGGCCGTGGCGCGATAGTTTTCCACGACGTCCTCTACGATGTCTACGATATCGATCGGCGCGAGGTGCAATTCCAACCGTCCGGCTTCTATTTTCGAGAGATCCAGCAGCTCGTTGATCATCCGAGTCAGACGATCGATATTGTGCTTGACCCGTTCGAGGGAACGGGCTTGTTTCTCCGTGAGCGCGCCGGCCAACCCGTCGAGCAGGTTCTCGACGTAGCCCTTGATCGACGTCATCGGCGTGCGAAGCTCGTGCGACACGACCGAGACGAAGGTCGATTTGAGGCGGTCCAGTTCTTTTAATTTTTCATTGGCGGCTTGGAGCTCGCTGGTTCGCTGACGGACTCGTTGTTCGAGCGTCTCATTGAGCTGCTCCAGCTCCTGATACGCCTGTTTGACTTGGGCGTCCCGTTCGCGCAAAGCCTCCGTCATTTGGCTGAAAACCAGCGTGAGTTGCCCGACCTCGTCGCGAGTCGTCGGTTTTACCGAGGCGGTCAAATCGCCGCCGGCTATTCGTCTGGCGACCGAGACAAGGCTTTTGAGGGGAGTGGTGATCCGGCGGGTCAACAACATCGCGGCCGCGATGCCCACCAGGATCACCATAATCGTGATGATCATGACGTTTCCGATCAAGGTATCCAGCGCCTGATTCATCCGCTCTCCCGTCAGGCCGACCTGAACGATGCCGTAAATGCGGGGCTGGATTCGCGCCGTCGAAGGCTCGTCGTGAGACTCTTCCGATTCGAAAGAAAAGAAGGGGGATTCGATGTCGTTTCCCCGACGGATCGTCACCGCAAAATCGTAAAGACGTTCGCGTCGACGGCCATGGTCCGCCGTAAACGATGTGATCGTGACATCGTTCGCGTTAGAGCGAATCAACGATTCGGCGATGGCTTGATCGGGGTAAACGTCATGCTTGCTCTTGGCGGCCAACCGCTTGCCGTCCGGCCCTGTGAAAACGACGTAGACGCTTTCATCTACGTCCATGACTCCCTGCATCAGCTGTTCGAGCAGCACCAGGTCCTTGGCGACGAGGCCGTAGCGGCTGTTATGGGCCAGGTTTTTCACCAGAAGGCTTCCCGTGCCGGTCAACGCGCGGGCCATCGAATCGGATTGTTGCCGGATGAAGTAGAGGCTTAAGCCCGAACAAACCGCGATAATGACCAAACTGATGAACAACACGAATTTCGTGCTGAGTCCGAGGCCTTCCGGGCGACGGCGGTTTTCGTCTAAGTCGTTTGTCACTGTCATCAGTACACCTCGTCGGCCATGCTCTGCACCGTCGGCGGGATCGCAATGCCGAGATATTCGGCGGTGCCGAGATTCAAGGCCAGCCGTTGCCGCGGCGCGAAGGATTTCGCGGCCGACGCCGTTCCGCCGGTGAGAATGGTGTGGGCGATGGAGGCCGCCTCCCGCCCGATGTCGGCCGGGTCGATCCAGAAACTGATCAAGGCGCCGCGGCGGGAGAATTCCGGATCGAATCCGATGACCGGGATGCGTCGGTCGAAGGCCGCGCGTAAAAGAAACGAGAACGACTCTTCGGTCAACACCGTGCTGTCGGACACAAGCCACAGCGCATCGATGTCCGGCAGAAGCTCTCGCAGGGCTGGAGGAACCTCTTCCGTGGATCGCACCTGACGCTCGACGAACGTGATCCCGAATTGTCGAGCCTGAGCCGTCGTCTCGGCCGGCAAGGGCGGCGTCTTGTTCGGATCGTACAGATAGCCGATCCGTTTCAGATTCGGCATGATGGTTCGGAGGGTGCCGAGTTGCTGCCCGATCATCGGCTTGGTGGTGACGCCGACCAGGTTTGGAGCCTTGAGGTCGTACTTGGTCGGATGGAGCACCATGCTGTAGATGACCGGAATGTCCAGAATTTCGAGTCGGGCCGCCGTGGCTGCCTTCGAACCGACCGCCAACACGAGATCGGCGCCGGAGGCGCGTATCTTGCCGGCGTACATCCGTCCCATGTTTGGATCGCCTTTGAGGTCGTACTCGACAAAGACGGTATCCGGCGGCATCGAGGACTTAAAACCGACGACCGCTTGATTATAGGCGGCGATATTGGCCGATTTGAGAATGGCGATCTCGTAGGCACCGAGCGGCGAGGGCAAAACCGAGAGATTCAGCACGGTTGACAGACAGGCGAAGACGACCCAGGCGAACAGGGACTGAATCCGAAAACCTCCGGGTCTCCCTCCGGCTATCAGGTCGGCAAGAGCGGCCGGGGGGACGACGGCTATGGGCGGCCTCCTAGGTTTCATGAGCGGTGCTCGGAGGTTGTCGAGCCATGCGGTCAAAATTTGAGCGTCAACCACCCCATCACGCGCCGTCCGATGAGGTCGCCCAGGGGATGTTCCCGATGGTCATCCAGTACGTTGAACGCCGAGACGGCGAGTTCCGCCGAGCGCCTTGATCCGGTTCCCGTGTCTTGTTCCCAAAATCGGTATCCCGCTCGGAGATTGAGAAGGGTGTATCCGCTCACGCGGGTGCCCGGCGACACGTTGAAAATATCGAATGAGTCGGACACCGGATATGTCGCCGGTCCCACGTAGTGCAGAACGGCTTCGCCGCTTAAGCCGTTGAGCCATTCCGCCCGCAGACCGACGTTGACTTTGGAATGAGGGGCGCCTCGTCGAGCCAATCCCTCGGTGTTTTTCTTGATATGTTGGTACGAGTAATTGGCAAAACCGGTCAACCATGAGGACGCTTGAAACTCAAGGCCCGCCTCTCCGCCGTAGATTTCCGTGCTGCTCGTGTTCACGGTGTTGGTGACGGCGCTGGTCGACGAGCGGCCGATCAAATCGGAAGTGCGATTGAAAAACGCGTCGGCTCTGAGTCGAAGGCGGTGGCGGTAGAACCACCCTTGATAGCCGACCTCATAGGAGAGAATTTCCTCCGGGTGAAGATTTCTTGATCCCAGTATTCGGCTTGAGGAGGGGAGGAGAGGATTGGGAACGAGAGGATTCAACCGCACGTCTTGATACGTTTCAAACAAGGTCGGAGGCCGGTATCCGACGGATACTTGAGCGCGGAACGTGTGGCCGGGAACCGGCGTGTATAAAACGGCCAGGCGCGGACTATACGTGGGGTTGATCTCCGAATGGAGATCGTAGCGAAGCCCTCCGATGACGGTTACGGAGGGGAATATCGACCACTCGCCCTGCACGTAAGCGCCGAGGCGATGCTCTCGTTCAAAGGAAGCGGTGCAGTCGCAAGACAGCGTATTGTAGCGATAGTTCAATCCGTAGGTGAGCCGGCCGGTCGTGCCGATCGAAATGGAGTGTTGCCCTTCGACATTGTAGGTGTTGCTGGCGAATCCCAGATTGGAATTGCCGCCGCGGTCCGTAATCGTAATAGACGGTTGGAGAAGAGGATGGGGGATTGCCGCGGCATCGGCGAAAAAACCGTTCCAATAGGCGCGGAAAAGGAAATCCCGACGGTCATACGACAGATTGACGTAGGGCAGAGCGACCTCCGGCGTCAAAATGGTGTTGCCGACCCCCACCATGGGACCGTCGTGAGGATTCATATGGACGAGTCCGCTGGAGAGAGTGACGTTCGACTGATCCGGCATGAGGTACTCGACCTGAGCGTTGAATTTGGAAGATCGGTGAGCGAGGGTGTCCCGATCCCGCCATTGATGAGTCTGGTCATAGCCGCCGGAGACCCGGTATTTGAACTTGCCGGTGACCCCCGCGTGAATCGCCGAGGCGGATACGGTTCCGATTTCTCCTCCTCCCACTTGCACGGTGGTGCCTTTCATCTCTTCCGGCGCTTTCGTGATGATGTTGACGACGCCGTCGTAGGCGTTAAAACCGTACAGCGCGGCGATGGGGCCCTTGATGACCTCGATTTGCTTGATCTCGGGAAGGGTGATCGGAAGGCCTTTCCAGAAGACAAAGCCCTGCACGTCGATGTAGACGGAGCGGCCGTCGACCAAGACGAGCAACTTGTTGGCGAACAATTGGTTGTTGCCGCGTGCGCTGACGTTGAACTCCGCTCCGGTCACCTGCATGACCTCGATGCCGGGAATTCGCCGTAAGAGGGTCGGCACGTCCACGGCGCCGGAATGGCGGATGTCCTCGGCGGTGATCACATACACGTTGGAGGGAGCTTGGGAAATCGGTTGTTCCCGGCGTAAAGCGGTGCTCACGGACTCCTCTTTGAGCAACGAAAAGACGTCCGAGGAGCCATGGTCCGTCTCTGTCGATTCCGCGCGGGCTGAAATGAGAAGCGAGGTCAAGGACAGCGCGAGGAAGCTCACGATGATGACGGCGCGGAGCGTGATTCTCACAGAACGGACTCCGATTCCGTCCGCCGTTCGAAACATTGTTCGACGATGTGCTTGATTTTCGGCCAGTCGAACGGCTTGAGGAGATAGGCGTGAGCCGCTTTCCTGGTCGGCGACGGCGCCGAGTCCTCGTCGCTCATGGCGGTCACAATGATGACCACCGTCGAGCGGTCGCGGGCTTTGATCCGCCGTAGCACCTCGATTCCATCCATGCCGGGCATATGAATATCCAGAAACACGCCATGAGGCGTGAAACCATTCAACTTTTCGAGGGCGGTCGGTCCATCCTCGGCCGTGTCAACGAGATAGCCGTAGGACTCCAGGCGATCTTGCAGGATTTGTCGAATATCAGGATCATCATCGACGACGAGGATGTGTTGTGATCGTCCGCCGCTCATTTGTCCGAGATGGGTTCGGTGGCTTGTCCTGTATCGGTCTTCTCCCTAATTTATACTGCAAGACCTGTGCGTGCTGCGTAGTTTACCGTAGTTTGCCGCAATGTGATACAGGGATAGTGCACCAAAGGATACAATTTGGGACAAAGTGATACAGATGACGTTGCCGTCAGGTCGGTTTTTATTTAGAAGCGAAGCGAGAAGAGAGATGGGTCGTGTGTGATGACATCACCGACTGGGGGCACGGATCGGCATTGGCATAAGTCTAGTAGATCGGACGGGTCATTGTTATGGTCCGAAGCGAGAGTCGGTCTGAGGCAAGAGATGGTCTGAACAAGTCCGTTTGGGGAAACTGAGGGGCGCAAGATCGATGACCATCTATCATTTCGTCACAAACTGGTGCTTTCATGCTCCGAGGGAACGGGTGTGGGAGGAAATCGTCAATGTGACCGAGTGGCCCTCATGGTGGACAAGCTGGAAAAAGGCGGTGGCTCATGATCCGGCCTCGCGGGCGCGACTCGGTTCGGTCGTCGATCATGAGGTGCAAGGCCGCTTGCCCTATACCTTGCGGTTTAAGACGGTGGTCACGGCGTTTGAGCCGCCAAGGTTGCTGACCATCGCGTCCTCGGGAGATCTGATCGGCACCGGCACGTTCGTGCTGGAGCCGTTCAACGATGGAACGGCGGTGACCTATCGGTGGGACGTCGGGCTTTCCAACCCGCTGCTGAATTTTCTCGGCAGGGTATCCTTTACCAGAGCGCTGATGGAAAAGAACCACGATGCCGTGATGGACGAAGGCTATCGCGGCTTGAAAGAGCGGCTTGAACGTTAGGGCCGGCGCTCTTCTTGGGGCGAGGTGTTTCGCCGAGGGAGGCGACGCAGCGGCTTTTCCAGTGTGCCCTAAATCTTCATCGCCTCAGTCACTTCGGCGAGGGTGGCCTTGGCGACCTTGGCGGCCCGCTCGCTGCCGTCTTGGACGATGGCGTCGAGATGGGCCGGATTGTCGGTCAGCTTGGCGCGGGCGTCCCAGACCGGGGTCATTTTCTCCACCATCCTGTCGGCCACCAGTTTTTTGCAATCGATACAACCGATCGCGGCGGTGCGGCAATCTTGTGCGATCTGCTCCTGAACGGGAACCGGCGAATAGATTTTATGGAACTCATAGACCGGGCAGAGGTCGGGGTTGCCGGGATCCGTCCGGCGTACACGGGCCGGATCGGTCACCATGGTTTTGAGTTTTTGGCGCACGACCGGTTCCGGATCGGAAAGATTGATCGTGTTGTGATAGCTCTTGCTCATTTTCCGGCCGTCGGTGCCGACCACCTTGGGGAATTTGGTGAGGTGCTCTTTGGGCTCGGGGAACACCGGTGTCTTATAGATGTCGTTGAACCGGCGTGCGATCTCCCTCGTGAGTTCCAGGTGCGGCAACTGATCCTTCCCGACCGGCACGAAATCCGGCTTGTACAACAGGATGTCGGCGGCCTGGAGAACGGGATAGCCGAGAAAGCCGTAGGTGCCGAGGTCCTTTTCTTTGATTTCTTCCTGCTTTTCTTTGTACGTCGGGTTGCGCTCGAGCCAGGAAATGGGCGTCATCATCGAGAAAAGCAGGTGCAGGATCGCGTGCTCCGGCACGCGGGATTGGACGAAGACGGTGGAGCGGGCAGGGTCGATGCCGGCGGCCAGCCAATCGATCAGCATTTCCCGCACGAACTCGCGAACGCGGCTTGTGTCGGCGTAGTTGGTGGAGAGGGCGTGCCAATCGGCGACGAAAAAGTAGCAGTCGTAGTGGGTCTGCAGGGCTTTCCAGTTTTCCAGCGCACCCAAATAATTACCGAGGTGCATGAGGCCGCTGGGCTGCATGCCGCTCAAGACCCGTTTCGGAGGCGTTGTCATGGTGCGGGACTCCCGATGCCGAGGGCGGTCGAAAGAATCGTTCCGGAGAGGCCGGAGACGAACGTGGTCGTGATGGTGTGGATCACCCGTAGCTCTTTGTCGAACACGATGAGGCCGACCAAAATCAACATGCCGTAGGGTTCCAGGCGCGCCAGCGCCGTCGCCGGCCCGGCCGGCAGCAGACAGGTCAGGACCCGCCCTCCGTCGAGGGGTGGGATGGGAATCAAATTAAATAGCCCCAGGAACACGTTGATGATGACGGAATAAAACGCCATGACGGCGATCGGACGCAACACCATTGCCGTAAACAGGCTTGAGGTCGCCTCGGCGTCGGGCTGCTGGCGCGGCGACAAAGTCGGTTCTCCGGCAAGGAGCAGGGCCAGCAGCAGGGCGCTGGCGACGGCCAGCAGGAGATTCATCGCCGGCCCCGCGGTCGCCACGAGGGCCATGTCCCGGCGGGGGCGGTACATGTTGCGCGGGTTGACCGGCACCGGCTTGGCCCATCCAAACAAGAAACTGCCCGGCAAAAGCAGGCAGATGAGCGGCACGATGACGGTGCCCATGGGATCGATATGGGCCAGGGGATTGATGGTCAGGCGACCTTGGAGTTTCGCGGTCGGATCGCCGCGTTTCTCGGCCATCCAGCCGTGCGCATATTCGTGCAGCACCATGGCGAACAGCAGGGGAAGCCCCATGTAGGAAACAGTATGGAGAGCTTGTGCGAGTGCGTCCATGTCGGGTCCGTGCTGCGTGTTTGTGTTGGAAGTTGATCCTCGCCACGAGGCAACGGCCGCCGCACCGTCTTCAAACGGAACCGGCGCCGGCCGGTCATTGTGGCTGCGCGAGCCTATTCTATCTGCACGAATTTACCTTGTTTTACCTGAAGAAGAAAGAGCGGTCGATGGAGAGTGCCGTCGGGGCCGAAACCGGCGGGGCCGGCCAGGGTCGGCAGGCTCCGCTGAGTCGTCAAAAAATCCCGAAGCGATTCGCCGGAGGTGGCGCCGTGCCGAATCCCTTCGATGACCACGCGAGCCGCGTCGTAACCCTGCGCGACAAAGAGCGACGGGAACGTTTGTGTGCGTTTTTGATAGCGCTCGACGAAATCCCTCACGTTTGGATGGGGACTGTCGGCGAAAAACCCGTCGACAAAGACGGCGCCTTCGACGGTGCGGTCCGCGGCGCGGACGAAGTCGGGAGAGTTCCATCCATTTGCCCCAAGGAGCGGAACGTGGATGTCATGGAAGGCCAGTTGGGCGGCGATCAAGCCGACGTCACTGGATCGACTGGGGATGAAGATCGCGTCGAATCCTGGCGTGTACAACAGACGTTTGCTGTTTCGGTTGGAAGCCTTGCCGCCTGGTTGTGACACGTCAATGGGCAGGGCGAGCCCGTACTTCTTCAGATCCTCCTCTTTCAGGGCGGTAATCTGTGGACTGAAATCTGTGTCTCCTTCTTTATAGGACCGGACGGCGATAATTTCTCCATCGTAACGCCGGACCTCCTGTACGAACAGCCTGGCCAGCTCTCGCCCATAGACCGTATCGGGATGGAAAACGCAAAAACGACGGTAACCTTGGTTTTTGACGGCGTAGGTGGCGATGCGCTCGGCCTGCATCTGATAGGTCAAGGCCGTACTGAAGAGGTAGCCGCTCAGCCGGCGGACGTTCGGCAGGGTGGCGGTCGGCGTAATCAGCGGCACGCGGTGCCTTTGCGCCATTTCGGCCATGGCCGGAAGGTTTTTCGACAACAGGGGACCGATGACCGCGAGAGGGCGATCGTAGACCAGCAACGTCGAAAGGTCGTCAAGAAACCCGTGGCGATCTGCATCCTGGTCCTTGACGAGTAAGCCGATGGACGGCAGATCCCCCTGAGTTTTGGCCTGGTCCAAGGCAAGCTGAATGCCTTCCAGGACTTCATTGGCGAACGGGCTGAGATTGCCGGAGAGCGGGAGCACGGCGGCGACAAGATACTGATTGGCTCTGAGTCTCGCGCTGACCTGGGTCAACGAGTCTCGGACGGCGGAGGCTTGAGGGTGATCTGGAAACGCGGCGAGAAAGTGTCGGCTCTCCCGTTCGGCCAGGTGGTCTTCTCCATGCGCGATGTAGTCGTCGATGAGGCGAATGGAGGCGAGATCGCCCGGATAGGCACGAGGGAATGCTTGGCGCACGCGCAGGAGTCCTTTTCGGTCGAGTTGCTCCGTCAGGAGCGCGCGCACCTGCTCGCGAAGGTTTGCGGCCTCTTGGTCCGAACCGCCTTCCAGCCCGTCCAACAACGTGCGAATGGCTCGCACGAAATCTCTTTTTTGGATGAAGACGTCCGCGGTCAGTTTCATCGCCTCCCGTTTGGTCCCCTCGTCCTGCGTCAGGGTGCGAACTTGGGCCAGCAGCGGGAGCGCGAGATCGGGATTGCCCATGGCCGCGTGGGTACGGGCCAGCAAAAGCTGTCCCCGTTCATGGACTTCGGATTCGGGGAACTGCTGGTGCAGCAAGTTCAAATACTTGAGGGCGTCGGAGAAATTCTTCGACTCATAGTGTGCGGCGCCCAACAGCAGATAGGTGTCGTCAAGATAGTCGGCACGCGGTGACGTGGCCAGAAATTGCTGAAGCGCCGTCGCGGCCGCTTCGGGATCGCCCTTCTCAAGGAGCTGTTTCGCCTGCCGCAACGCCGTCGGCAATGACGACGGGTTATTGGACGGCGGATTGTTGGCCGCGACGCCGAGCCCCGGAGCCGTGAGCAGGAGACCGGCAAGCAGAACGACGCCGACCATGCGGCGTGCGGCGGAGAATTGGTCGGGATTGATCCTGTGGGGAAGCATGGCGTTGGCGCGGCGATCGGAGGTGTGCCGCGACGAGTGACTAGTATCGGAAAGGAGGAGAGGTGTCAAGGAGAACGGCTCGCGTCGCCGTCGTTGTGCCGAGGGAACTGGTCGGTTATAGTGATCGACGTCGCCGTAGCGGGGAGTGAGAAGTGCACCGGCGATGGTCGAAACACGCTCCTGGTCACTTGCCTGTCATCCTTTGTCTGGGCCGGTAAAAGAAGATGGCCGATGCTGAAGCGCCGATCGTGGATCCGCTGGTCGAACGGTATCTGCGCGGGCTGCGGGTTGAGGGAGGGTTGTCGATCAATACGATCGAGTCCTATCGGCGCGACCTCATGAAACTTCAGGAGTTTGCGGCGCGGCACGGGCTTGGGATGCGCGATCCGATCCCGTCGTCTCTGGTGACGTCCTTTCTTGCTTTGTTGAGACGGCAGTCGCTTGGAGCATCGTCCGTCGCCCGTCTCTTGTCGACGCTGCGGGGATGGTTCCGATTCCTTGTCCGGGAGCGGATTCTGGAGACGAATCCCTTGCGCGATCTTGCGGCGAGACGGCGGGCCGTCGCGTTGCCCAAGACGTTGACCAAGCAGGAGGTCGTTCGATTGCTGGATATGCCGGCCGGTTCGAGTCCCGAAGAGCGACGGGATCGCGCCATGCTGGAGCTTCTGTATGCCTCGGGCCTTCGCGTGTCGGAGTTGACGGGGCTTGACGTGTCCCAACTCGATCTGAACGGAGGATTCCTGCGGATTGCCGGGAAAGGCGCCAAGGAGCGGATCGTGCCGATGGGAGAGGCGGCAAGGGGCTTGGTGGCCGATTATCTTATCCATGTGCGGCCGGTGCTCCTGAAAGGACGGTCGTCAGGCAAGGTGTTCGTCTCGCGGCGCGGGCGGGCATTGACCAGGCAGGCGTTTTGGAAACTGCTCCGACAACGGGCGAGACGGGCCGGAATCATGAGGCGGATTTCGCCCCACATGCTCAGGCATTCGTTCGCCACGCACTTGTTGGAAGGGGGAGCGGACCTGCGCGCGGTCCAGACGATGCTCGGCCATGCCGATATTGCGACGACGCAAATCTATACCTACGTGGAACGCAGCCGGTTGAAGCAGGTGCATCAGCGATATTTCCCGAGACAGACTCGGAGGAAAACATCGGGCGCAGACTCTTAAGCGATGATCAGATGCGCGAAAGAAGAGACGACCGGTTGACAAGGTGAAAGGGACTTGATACCCTCCGCCGGGTTGACAAAAAACCCGGGCGGATAGCTCAGTTGGAAGAGCGCTGCCCTTACAAGGCAGAGGTCACAGGTTCGATCCCTGTTCCGCCTACCAGAAGGAATGGGGAGTCTCCTGTTAAAAAGGAGTTTCGGCAAAGCCTCATAGAAGGCGAGGCTTCAGGTCGTAGCCGTACACGGGTTTCGTCAATTTCGAATCCTCCGCCGCGAGCAGACTACTGAAGGGGCCGTCGTTCAGCTTGGTTAGGACGCCAGATTGTCAATCTGGAGGTCGCGGGTTCAAATCCCGTCGGCCCCGCCATGGTTCACCATGCTCCGCCACCGGTGGCAGCCCATGATCAAGGGCTCCGATGCATACCCATATCCTTCTCCGAATGCGAGTCCGGGTGTCTTCTCGTTGAGAGACCGAGCAGGATGTGCGCCGAAAGTCTTTCGGCGGTTTCCTCCGTTTGGAGGTTTGATACAATTCGATCGACCGTCCTGCGTGACAGGGAGGAGAGGAAAGGCATCATAACCATGTTTCAAGCGGATCCGATCACCATTGTTGCTTCGCTCGGCCTCGTGGCGAAGGTGGTTTTATCGTTGTTGTTGTGTTTTTCCATCGTGTCCTGGGCAATCATTTTGTATAAGTGGCGGACTTTCCGGACGGTCGACGTGGAGGATCGGCGATTCATGGCGGTGCTGTCCAAAGCCAAGGATCTGGACGAAATCGCGCGCCATGCCCACAGGACGAGCGAAAGTCCCTGCGCCAAGGTGTACCACGGCGTCGTCGATCGATTGAATCGAGCCTCGAAGGAGGAGTGGGATCCGCACGATTCCGCCGTCCCCTCGCCGATGATGGATCGGCACGTGATGGAACGGGCGGCCGCGCACGTCGCTCAAGGACAGATTGCCAGGCTCGAGTCGCTCCTGCCCTTTTTGGCGACGACCGGGAACATCAGTCCCTTTGTGGGGCTGTTGGGCACCGTGGTCGGCATCATCGATTCGTTCCGTGAAATCGGTGCGCAAGGCACGGCGAGCATCGCGGCCGTGGCGCCCGGCGTATCCGAGGCGCTGATCGCGACGGCGGCCGGATTATTCGTGGCGATTCCCGCCGTCATCGCCTACAATTATTTCTTGGGACGCATCCGTCGCGCGGCGTTTCGGATGGATGCCGTGGTCGTGGAGCTGTTGGCGTTGCTCTCCGCCAAGCCCCAACAGACCTCCACCAAGCCGCAATTGGTTCCCTGGGGAGCGAAGGGATGATGCTTGAGAGCAGGCAACGGCGGTTTCTTGCCGAGATCAACGTCATTCCGCTGGTCGATGTCGTGCTGGTCTTGTTGGTGATCTTCATGGTCACGGCTCCGATGTTGTACCGTGGGATGGACATCAATCTGCCCACATCCGCTTCCAACACGATCAAGCCCGAGATGCGAATGGTTCTTACGATCGAAAAGGATCAGCGTCTGTATCTTGATAAGGATCAAGTGGGGCTCGCGCAGTTGGAGCGAAAGCTCCGCCTCCTGAAAGAGGAACGACGCGACGTGTCGCTCTATCTCAGGGCGGACCGAGACGTGCCCTACGGCGTCGTGGTTCAGGTGATGGACGCGGTGAAAAAGGCCGGTATCGAGAAGCTCGGCATGGTGACCGATCCGACGGGTCCGGAACCTGTGGCCGACACCATAGCGCCGGCGAACAAGCAGTAAGACCAAGGATGGGCATGGCGCAGGCCTCCGCTTCGGCAGAGGGTTGGATGGAGGAGCGGCAAGCCGATGTAAGTTATCGGTTCTGGCTTGCCGTTGCTGGGTCCCTTTTTCTCCATGTGGGATTGCTGGCGCTCGTGACGTGGGTTCGCCTCCCACAGCCCAGTGAGAGACCGTTGGCTTCAGCTATAGAAGTGTCCTTGGCTTCGGAGCCGAGTCAGCCGAGTCCCCCAAGTCCGCCGCCCAAGCCGGTTGATCCGCCAAAAACTGAGGTCAAAGCACCGGCCAAAGCATCGGCAAAAGCGATGACGGCTCCTCCTCCACCCCCGCCAATGAAGACGACTTCGGCGCCGACGCCTGCACCGACTCCGGCGCCCCCGACACCCCCGGCGCCGGTGAATCAACAGGCCAGGGACGTGATGGCTAAAATAGAGTTGCCACCCGATGCGCCGAAACTGGGAGATTTGAGCCCGGCAGAGCGCCCGGTCAAGCGGCAACTCAAGCTGCCCGACGTTCCGATTGTTTCCGAAATGACCGAGCCGCTCAGGAAAGCTCCGGAGAGCAAGCCGCGACCCTCGCTGGCCGAGGAGTTGAACAGAGAGCTCGATCAGGAGCTGCGGAACATCAGGAGAATCGATCTTGCCCAGCCTCCGCCGTCGGAATCGCCTCCCAAGCCGACTCCTCAGGTCGAAGCGAAGGCGCCAAGCGTCAAAACGGTCGATACGACGCTGAAAGTCGCCGGTGTCGCGTCCGGTTCCAATGCGTATCTGGGCCGTGTTCGACAACGGATCAGCAGTTTTTGGGAAGCGCCGCCGATCGATCTCATGGGCCGGACCTACGTCGTTGTTATCCGATTCCGGCTCCATCGCGACGGGTCGGTGACCGAAGTGGAGGTTGAGCGGTCGTCCGGCAATGAGTACTATGACCTGGCAGGAAAACGAGCCGTGATCAGAGCGATTCCCTTGCCGGTGTTTCCGCCCGAGGTGGTGGAATCTCATTACGACGCTCATTTCACGTTCACCGTCGGTGATGCGCAGGGATAAATCAATGTGGCCGAAAACCGTCGTCATCGGTCTGTGTGTGTCGGTCGGGCTGATCTGGATCATTGAGTCCCGGGCGACGGACGTGTTTCTTGAGGCGACGAGACCGGATTTTCAGAAAATCCCGGTGGGTGTCGTCGGAATCGCCGACGCGGGCGGACCTGATTCGCCGGAGGGTCGAATCAAGCTGGGGGCCCGCATTGAGGAGGTGCTCAAGGCCGATCTGCGCCGGTCGCTGGTGTTTTCTCTCGTGGATGTGACCGGCCTTGGGGTGAAGGCGAGCGCCTTGGGAACCGAGCCGCATCCGTCGTTCAAACAGGCTGCGGAGCAGGGGGCCTCTGTGATCGTCTGGGGCAAGGCCGGCATGAAGAGCGAAGACAAGGATGCCGACGTGAACATGGAAGCCTACGTGTATGACGCGGGGAGCGATGAGATGGTCGGAGGCAAACGATACGTGGGGTCTCCTTCCGTCGCGCGGTTGATGGCGCACAGGTTTGCGGATGAGCTGGTGTTTCGGTACACGGGAGAGCCGGGTATCGCCCGGACCAAGATCGCCTACGTCGCGGAGCAGGGGGCCGCTCGCGAGCTCTTCGTGATGGATTATGACGGCTATGAGCCGCGTCAAGTGACGGCGGACGGGTTCTTGAATCTGATGCCTCGATGGTCGCCGGACCGAAAGTTTTTGGTGTTCACCGCCTATCGTCATCGAAATACCCAAACCATCGACATGATCGAGCTGGCGACCGGAAAACGCTGGACATTGGTGTCGTTGGGCGGTTTGAACATCACGCCGACGTTGTCGCCGGATGGAAATTTTCTCGCCTTTGCTTCGAGTTACGAGGGGAATTCCGAACTGTACCGTATGGATACCCGCACGAAGACCGTTCAGCGGTTGACGGTCAATGCCGCCGGGGATCTTTCTCCAACATGGTCTCCATCTGGCCGCGAACTTGCATTCGTATCCGATAGGAGCGGAGGGCCGCAAATTTTTCTCATGAGCGGGGACGGGACCAACGTGCGCCGGTTGACGTTCGAAGGAGACTATAACGCGGCGCCGGCCTGGTCGCCCCGTGGCAATTGGATCGCCTATGTGTGTCGGACGCCTCGGAAGGAGTACAAGCTCTGTCTGATTACTCCCGATGGTCAAAAGCGCGTCCAATTGACGACGGGGCCTGGGGTTGATGATTCTCCGTCCTGGTCGCCGGACGGGCGGCATCTCATATTCAGCTCGACGGTGGAAGGCAAAAGCCACATCTATATGATCAACGCCGACGGCAAAGATCTTGAGCGGATCACCCATACCGGGACGCACAACAGTGCTCCGGCCTGGTCGCCGGCGTCGTGAACAGAGAAAAAATCGAATTGTGCCGGGAGAGTCTTCTCCGTATGCTGGAGAGGACAGTTCTTCAATGAAACCACAAAAATGGAGGAAGGGAGTCAAAAATATGACGCGGCTGCAATCTCTCATTGGTGCGCCATCGGTGATCGGATTATGTCTTCTGATGATGGCCGGATGTGCCTCGAAATCCGTCCGATCCGGCGGCAACACCGCGACCTCGCAGCAGGATAGAGGTGTGTCCGGTCAAGAGGTCCCCGATCTGTCGCTGTCCGGACAGGATGGGGGAAGTTTGCGAGGGTTGGATAAGAATCCGTCGGAAGAGCGAGTCGGAAGCAACGCCCTCATGGCCAAAGCCGATCCCGGCAGCGCCGCTCGCCAGCTTGACGAGCTGCGGGCCGAACAAGCGGCCTCGGCGGCGGCCGGGTTGCGGGACGTGTTCTTCGCCTTCGACAGTTTTGTGATTACCGAAGAGGGACGCCAGGCCTTATCCCGTAATGCGGAGTGGGTCAAGTCGAACCGAGGGGTGCAATTGAAGATCGAAGGACACTGTGACGAACGAGGCACATCGGCCTACAATTTGGTTTTGGGAGAGAAACGCGCCAAGGCCGCCAGAAATTACCTGGTCGAGCTCGGTGTATCCCCCGGGCAATTGTCAGTGGTGTCGTACGGCAAGGAACGGCCGTTTTGCAAGGAGCATGACGAATCCTGTTATTCGCAGAACCGCCGGGCGCACATGGTCGTCAAGGGAGACAGATAAGCGAATGCGTCGGCGACGGCCCCGGAACGGGGGACGGTCACCGCTGTCCACGGAATGAAAGGGTGTGGCGACCGGCGGATGACGTCAGAGAGGGACAACTATGAGAAAGGCTGAGACCGCGATTCCCGTCGTCTTGTCCGTTCTGCTGTTCGGGTGCGTCGCGCAAGAATCGGATCTCAGACACACCGAGCGGGTCTTGCAGCAGCGCATTAAGCAGCAGGATGAGCAGCTCTCGCAGGCCCGTGCCAGGCAAGGACAGGAAATCGCGACATTGCGGGATCATGAATTGCCTCGATTGCAGGGAGAAGTGGAACGCGCGTTTCATTTGGCGCAGGAGCTGGAAGCGAAGCAAGAAGACATCAGACATCGGCTGGCTCAACTGGAACAGCAAATAAAGAAAATGGACGCCGACAATGCGACGCGGTACGCGTGGATCCAAAAAAGCTTCGACACGCAGGATGCAAAGGTCGCGGCCAAACTGAACGAACTGTCTCGCGCGACGGAAACCGTCGTGGCGGGGATGAAAAAAGACATCATCGATGCGGTGCAACGCACCAATGACACCCTGGCCAAACGGGTCAATGAAAGGCTGGAGGAGCAGGAAAAAGAGACGGCCGACCACCGTCAACGGCTGAACCAAAGCACGGAAAAATTCGTTCAGTTCAATCAGGCGTTGACCGGATTTCGGGAGGCGTTGACGGAGCTTCACGAGCAAGCGGATCAAAGGGAACAAGCGACGGGCAAATCACTGGAGTCCCTGTCACAGAATATCCAGGTTCTCTCCACACGGATCGCCGAACAGGACCGTCGGATCGAATCGTTGGTGAGACTGGTCGAGGCCGGCAACTCCAAAACCGATGCTCGCCAATCGTCGACAAGATCGGCGCAGCGATCTGATGATCCGTCGCTGTCCGATGCCGAGCCCGGTCTGGTGGATCGGCCCAGGTTTGAAGCGGGCGCCGCATCGGCGGCCTTGGATAGACCGAACACCGCCCCTGCTTCCATCACGATTACACCGCCGAAAGAGTCGGCTCCGTCCGAATCGACGGCGGCCAAAGCCGATCCCCCTCCCGACCGAGTCCAATACGAACGGGTGTTGGCGTTGTTTCGTCACGGTGATTTGGAGGGCGCTCGGAACGGATTTGCGGCATTCTTGTCGGAGTATCCCAACTCCGATCTGGCTCCGAACGCCCGGTATTGGCAGGGTGAGGCCTATTACGGTGAAAAAGAATATCAGAAAGCGATCGACGCCTATAATCTGGTCGAGCTGCATTATCCGCGGAGCGACAAGGTTCCGGCCGCGATCCTGAAAAAAGGGTATGCCTATTTGGCCTTGAAGGACAAGAAACGGGCCGAATCGGCGTTCAAACAGGTGATGACTCTGTATCCCAAGAGTCAGGAAGCGGGAAAAGCGTCCGATAAGCTGGCGCAACTGAAAACCGGTCGGTGATTCTTATGATGAAGGATCGACGTAAAGCTGCCTCGCTCGCTCCGCTGCTCGTTTCGGCGCTCACGGTGACCGCTTGCGCCAAACATGCCGATTTTCTGGAGGTGCGCGAACAACTTTCCGCGATTTCGCACTCGCAGGAGCAGGATCATCAGCGCCTGGAATCGGCGTTGCGGAGAATCGACTCGGTCGAGCGGTCGAAGGACGCCGAGTCGGGCAGGCAGCGGCTCGATGACCTGTCCGTCCGGCTTCAGAAGATCGAAGGCCGGCTGGCGAAACTGGAAGAGGCGGTGGTCCAGGCGTCGATCAAAACCGATTCCTCATCCGCGCTCAAATCAACCAAACAGGTTCCTTCCGGGGACGCTCCGGTCGGTGCGCCGGGCATTACCCCGACGGCCGCCTTCAATCTGGCTTATAATGATTACCTCAACGGCAAATACGAGCTTGCCGTGGCCGGATTTCAACGATTCTTGAAAGATTTTCCGGTGACGTCGCTGAGCCCGAACGCTCAGTACTGGCTGGGAGAGTCCTATTACAAAATGAAGGACTACGGCCGTGCCATTCAGGCGTTCGAGTCGCTGGTGGCCGAATATCCGGGCAATGAGAAAATTCCGGCCGCGTTGTACAAGCTCGGGTTGGCGACGGCGGAAACCGGTGATCTCGCGAAATCAAGAAAGAATTTGAAACGTGTGCTCGAAGAGTTTCCCGGCTCGGAGGAATCTCGAATGGCCAAAATCAAGCTGGCTGAAATTCGATGATCGCCGCATCCCGCCGTTCTACTTTTTCCCCACAGTTCCATCCGTGAGGAGTCGGATCGCATGGTGACAGCCGGCAGCGGAAAGATACGCGTTTTGCCCGGCGACGTCGTCAGCCGCATTGCGGCCGGGGAAGTGATCGAGCGGCCGGCCGCCGTGGTGAAAGAGCTGATCGAGAACAGCTTGGACGCGGGGAGCCGTTCCATCACCGTCGAGATTCAGGACGGCGGATTGACGATGATTCGCGTGACGGACGACGGCGAAGGCATGGAGCCCGACGACGCGATGTTGGCGTTCGAGCGGCACGCGACGAGCAAACTCCGGTCCGATCGGGATCTCTGGACCATTCGGACCATGGGATTTCGGGGCGAGGCCCTGCCGAGCATCGCCGCCGTTTCCCACGTCCGTGTCTCCACGGCCGTGCATTCGGCCGGAATCGGCGTGTCCTTTCTGGTCAGGGAAGGAAAGATCGACGGGATCGTCGAAGCGCCGCCCGTGGCCGGCACCACCATCGAAGTGAGGGAGTTGTTCTACAATCAGCCGGCCCGGAAGAAATTTCTCAAGTCGGCTCCGGCGGAATTCTCGCATATCAGCCGCGTCGTGCAGCAGGCGGCGCTTGCCTGGCCGTCCATCCACTTCAGACTGCTCCATAATGGGGCGGAGGTCGTGAACTATCCGGCCGTTTCATCCGAGCGGGATCGCGTCGGCCAGGTCTATCGACTCTCGTTTCTGGCCTGTTGTAGACCGGTCCAAGCGGCTCTTCCGACGGCCAGGGTCAGCGGCTATGTGATCGATCCGGTGCAGGCGCGATCATCGCGGGTCCCCCAGGAATTGTTTCTCAACCGTCGTCCTGTTCGAAACGCCGCCGTGTTTCACGCGGTGACGGAGGGGTACGGGGCCTCTCTTGCCAAGGGCCGCCAGCCGCTCTTCGTCTTGTTCTTGGACGTCGATCCCGACCGGGTCGACGTCAACGTCCATCCCGCCAAGCGAGAGATCCGCTTTGCGGATCAGGATTTGATCCACCGGTTGGTGCGAAGGGCGGTGCGTCAAGCATTGGGAGTCGAGACGGGATTTCCGGTCGCGGGAACGGTGGAAGGGAACGGCGAATCAATCCGAACTGGGTCGCAAACTCGGGCCGTGCACGACGAATCAGGGTGGGGGCGCGCCGATCCCACGAAAGCGGGACAAGAAGAGGAGAAAGCATCGGATCGGCCGCGTGCCCGGCCGGACGTTCCACCCCAAGAAGGAGACCAATTGGTTTTTGTGAGCGAAACGGCGGAGCCCTATGTGCGGGTGCCGTCGGGAGAGATCCGTCCGCTGGGTCAGCTCAATCGCACGTTCCTGATCGTCCAGCTCGGTAGCGATTTGGCCGTGATCGACCAACATACCGCCCATGAGCGGGTGTTGTTTGAACGGTTGTTTCGCGCGTGGGCGTCCCGAGACGTTCGATCCCAGCCCTTGCTTCTTCCCGAAACGGTCGTCTTGCCGGCTTCGCACGCGGCGCTTCTGGGCCGTCATCAAGGCGACCTTGAGAAACTCGGGTTGGAGCTTGAGCCGTTTGGGCCGTCGAGCGTATTGGTTCGGGCCGTCCCCGTGGGGCTTGGCAAGATGGACATGGAGCCGTTTTTGCTCGATTTGCTCGATGATTTAAGCCAATGGGATCACGCCTCAACGGTGGAGGCAAAGGTCCGTTCCATCTTGGCCTCGCTGGCCTGCCATGGCGCAATCCGTTCAGGCCGATCCTTGGAACTGCCTGAGATCAAAACGTTGGTCGAAGATTGGCGAGCAGAAGGCGAACCGACCACCTGTCCGCATGGGCGACGAACCGTGTTTCGGCTTGGGACGGACGATCTGGAAAAAATGTTCGGGCGGGCCGGTTGGTAGAGGCAAGGGGCGCGGTGTGGGGCGAAATGAGAGCAGGCAATCGCATCGCCCGCGTCTTGCTTTCGGCCTTGCCTGGGTGAGCGAACGATGAGCGGATCATAACGGCGGATGATGTCGAATCTCTCGGAAACGGTGTGTCAACGACGACCGTTGGTCGTGTTGTTGGGACCGACGGCGGTGGGCAAGAGCCGGATCGCCGTGCAGGTGGCGAAACATTTTTCAACCGATGTACTGGCGGCCGATTCCCGGCAAGTCTACCGAGGAATGGACATCGGCACGGATAAGCCGTCGATCGAGGAACGTCAAGGCGTGCCGCATCGGCTCATCGATTTAGCCGACCCTGATGAAGCTTTCAATGCGGGCCGGTATCGGAGGACCGCGATTGCGGAGATCGAGCGCCTGCACGCGGCGCGACGGTTGCCCTTCGTCGTCGGCGGAACGGGACTGTACATCCGTGCCTTGGTGCGGGGCCTCTGTCCGGCTCCGGAGGCCAGTCCGGAGTTGCGGAAGGAGTTTGCGATTCTTGGTCAGAAGGAGGGGCGTGAGCGGCTCCACGCGGAATTGGCGGCGATTGATCCCGCTCTGGCGGCGAGACTGCATCCTCGCGATGAAGCGAAGATCATCAGAGCCTTGGAGGTGTATCGATTGTCCGGCCGGCCGATGTCCGTCTGGCAGGGCCATCACGGCTTTCACGAGGAGCCGTTTGCTACGCTTCTGATCGGGTTGGAGCGGCAAAGGGAGGATCTCTACCGAAGGATCGAGACCCGAATCGATCGGCAGTTGGCGCGCGGAATGGTCGAGGAGACCCGCGCATTGATCGATTGTGGGTACGGACGACACTTGGGGGCGATGAAGGCGTTGGGCTATCGACACGTCGCGGCGTATTTGTTCGGCGACTACGATGAGTCCGACATGGTGCGGCTGTTCAAACGAGATACCAGGCGCTTTGCCAAGCGACAGATGACATGGTTTCGAAAAGAACCGGGTATTCAATGGCTGTCGATTGCGGCCGATGAATCGCCGGACCGGACGGCTCGACGGGTGGTGTCCATTGTCGAGCGGTTTCTGGAAACGCTCGGCGCCGGTTCGCAGCCGGATGCGATGCAAACAACGGGATAAGGAGCGAGATGAAGGCGCACAAAACGGATCGACGTCGAGAAGCGTCGGTGGGCGTGATCGGTGGGAGCGGTCTCTATGCGATGGAAGGGCTCAAAGACGCCAGAGAGTATCGGATTCGCACTCCCTTCGGCGCTCCCTCCGGCGCGGTGGTCGTCGGTCTGATCGACGGAGTTCAGGTGGCGTTTCTGGCTCGACACGGGAGCGGCCACCGATTGAGTCCGAGCGAGATCAACTATCGGGCGAATATCTACGCGCTCAAGTCGCTGGGGGTCTCCCGCGTGATTTCCATCAGCGCGGTGGGCAGTATGAAGGAATCGATCAAGCCGGAGGACGTGGTGATTCCCGATCAGTTTCTCGACCTGACGAAACGGCGCGCGTCCACGTTCTTCGAGGGCGGAGTGGTGGCGCACGTGGCGTTCGGCGAGCCCGTGTGCGCCGGTCTGTCGGAGAAACTGGCGTCGTCCGGCCGACGGGTGGGAGCGACCGTTCATTCGGGGGGCACCTACGTCTGTATCGAGGGGCCGCAGTTCTCGACAAAAGGCGAGTCGATGCTGTATCGACAGTGGGGCGTCGACGTGATCGGGATGACCAATATGCCGGAGGCAAAATTGGCGCGCGAAGCCGAATTATGCTATGCGACGATGGCCTTGGTCACGGATTACGACTGTTGGCACGAGACGGAAGAGGACGTGACGGTTGAGGCGATCTTGGCCACGCTGCATCGCAACGTGGAGTCGGCGAAGCGGATTCTGCAGGAAGCGATTCCCGCCGTGGCGACGTCGGAGGCCTGCGCTTGTCAGCGGGCCTTGGACCATGCCATTGTCACGTCCCGCAAGGGCGTACCGGCCGCCGTCAAGGACAAACTTGCGTTGCTGACGCGCCGCGTCTGGTCGCAATAACAAGGAGCATGACGGATGGGAAAATTGTTGGTAGTCGGATCGGTCGCTCTCGATACGGTCAAAACGCCGTTCGGTGAAAAAACCGAGGTCCTCGGCGGGTCTGCGACGTACTTCTCGACGTCGGCGAGTTTCTTTACGTCCGTCGCGCTGATCGCCGTGGTCGGAGAAGACTTTCCGTCGCAGCACGTCACGTTTCTGAAAAGTCGGGGTATCGATCTGACGGGTCTTGAACGGCGTCCCGGCGCGACGTTCCGCTGGAAGGGCGAGTATACGCACCAGTTGAACGAAGCGCATACGTTGGAGACGCACCTCAACGTTTTTGAGACGTTTCGTCCCGTCATTCCCGACACGCATCGATCGCCCGAGGTCTTGTTCCTTGGAAATATCGATCCGGAGCTGCAACTGGACGTGCTCCAAAAAGTGAATCGTCCCGGATTGGTCGCCTGCGACACGATGAATTTCTGGATCGCCCGCAAGCGAGCGGCGCTGTGGAACGTACTCGAACAGGTGGACGTGCTGATCATCAACGACGGAGAGGCGCGGGCCCTGGGCGAGGATTCCAACCTGGTCAAGGTGGCGAAGCTGGTGCTGTCGCGAGGTCCCAAATACTTGATCATCAAGCGGGGCGAGTACGGAGTGCTGATGTTTAACGAGAAACAGGTGTTCGGCGCCCCCGCGTTCCCCCTTGAAGACGTGCGCGATCCGACGGGGGCCGGCGACACGTTTGCCGGCGGCTTTCTGGGCTATTTGGCGGCGACCGGAAATCGGTCCGAGGAAGCGATGAAACAGGCGATCATCTTCGGCAGCGTCATGGCGTCGTTTACGGTGGAATCCTTTAGTCTTGACCGATTGCGCATCCTGGATTACAAAGAAGTGCAGGAACGATTCCGTGAGTTCAAACGATTGACTCATTTCGAGGACATTCCGTGAGGAAAGCGACGGAAACGAAAAGACGGAGTCAGGAGGTCGCCGCGCGCGAGGTGGAGTTCGGCTGTTTATTGGTTTGCGCGGCATCGTTGATCCTGGCGGCCGGATGCGCCGCGAGCGAGGAGACGATCAGGAAATCACAAGGGTATTATCAAGAGGGAGTGGCCAGTCTTCCGGGCGATCGGCAACGAGCGTTCGTGTCGTTTCAGAAAGCGGTCCAGTTGAATCCCGACAATAAAGAGGCGCGGTATGCGTTGGGGCACGTGTACGCGATGCAGGGGAAACTGGCGAAGGCGGAGGAAGAATTCCGCGCAGCGATCAAGATCGACGAGGATTTTTCCGAGGCCCACACCTACCTGGGGCAGATTCTGGCGAGCCAGGGTCGTTGGGACGACGCCATTAAATCCTACAGGCGGGCCTTGGCGAATCCGCTCTATGCAACTCCCGATTTGGCCTGGTTTCATTTGGGGAGGGCGCTGGAGCAAAAGGGCGATCTTCAGGCGTCGATCGAGGCGTTTGAAGATGCGTCGTCCACCAGTCCTCCGAGCATTCCACCGGCAATGACCCAATTGGAATTGGGACGGCTGTATTTGAAGTCGGGGTATTCCGCCAAGGCCCGAGAGGCGCTGAAAAAAGTAGAGATGTTGGATCAGAACGGAGAATACGCGACGGCTGCCGCTGAGCTGTCGGCTCAATTGAAGTAGCAGAGGGCGCTATGGAGTCGGTCGGCGAATTTTTCAGACAGGTGCGGGAAGCGAAGGGGCTGACCGTCGACGAGGTGTCCTCCAAGACCAGAATCCGAGCCGACTTCGTCCGGGCGCTTGAAGAAGGCAATTTTTCCAAGCTCCCCGACCAAGTGTTCGCCAGAGGGTTCGTTCGCTCCTATGCTCGCTCGCTCGGCTTGGACGAAGAAGACGCGATTCAGCGGTTCACCAAGTCGGCCGGCACGTTTTACGAAAAACAGGACGAACGGGAACGGCTCAAGCTCCGTCAGATTGAAGAGGAGCGAAAGCGTCGGGCGAATCGAAAAGCGGTGGGAGTGGCGATCGGAATCGCCGTAGTCGTCTTGATCGTTTTGTTGAGTCGGGAACAATCGCCCATGTTCCGGCACGCGGATTCGGGCCAGGTTCTTACCACGCAAAACAGTGTGGGGACCGCGAAAGATGAACCCGCCGCGACATCCCAGCGGGACGGCGGGGAGCCGGAATTTTCCGGTGAACCCCTGAAACAACATGACAAAACGACGACGCAACAGTCCCTGACGTCGGGGGATGATACTCGCCATGTTGAACCGACTCCTCCGCCCATTGCGGTGTCAAGAGCGGAATCCCAGACGGCTTATACCGTGTCACCCGGTGCGGACGGGCCGTTGGGGGGGATTGCTTTTGACAGGAGCGGAATTTCCGGAGACGACCAATTGGTGCTGGATCTGGAGGCCACCGAATTAAGCTGGGTTGTCGTGCAAGTTGACAATGGCAGCCCGCAGGAATCGTTGTTGAGACCTGGTGAAAAGGCGCAGTGGAAGGGTCAGAACCAGTTCGTCCTCACGCTCGGCAACGCCGGCGGAGTCAAGGCGGAATTGAACGGGAAGCCTCAAAAACCGTTCGGCCCAAGCGGCAAAGTCGCGCGCGATATTGTTTTGAAGCGATAACGCCGATGCCAAGGGAATGATGTCACGCGCATCGTCCTTGCCAGTCTCCCAGTCTCTTTGTTCGTCATTTTATTTTCCTTTTTCCTTCTTTCTTTATGGAGGTCGAGCATCCTCCAAGAAAGGTTGTTTTGTGTGTCTATGGGGGGTGCAACCGTTAAAAAAAATTTCACGCCTCGGCGTCTTCAACGGAAAAAACAGCGCGGTGACGGAGCGCCATGGGGCAAAGCGAGAATAGTTGTTTGACGGCATGAGCCGATGAAAGGGTCGTTTCTTGACAGGAATTTAAAGGGGTTGGTATAGTCCGACCGTTTGACGGCTTTTGCATGCGTCTTATGGCATTTCAACCTGCCGCTTATTGCGGAATCACTGCATGGTCAGTTCAATACAAAGGAGGATGTGTGATGGGGTATCTGTCTAAGTTTTTGGGGGTCAGCGCAGCGCTGGTGCTGTTGTCGGCTTCTCTGGTCGGGGCGGAGGAGCGAGATCCCACGAAGCCCCGTGTTCCGGCCGATCAGCTTGCGGATGCAAAAGCCATGAAGAATCCGATAGAGCCGACTGCAGACAGTATTGCGAAGGGGAAGGCTCTGTACGAAGGGAAGGGCACTTGCTTCAACTGTCATGGGAAAACGGGAAAGGGTGACGGCCCCGCCGGCGCGATGTTGAATCCGAGCCCGCGAGACTTTACCAACTGCAAGTTCCACAAGAAGCGGAAAGACGGCGAGCTCTTCTGGGTCATTAAAAACGGCAGCCCAGGCACCGGGATGGTCTCTTTGATTCCGGCGGCCATTAACGAAGAAGAAGCGTGGCATATCATCAACTACGAGCGAAGCTTCTGTAAGGGTGAATAAGATCTGGACGCTATCGGCGTCTGGCGGATAGGCGTCCAATTTCTCGTAGGATCAACGCGGCGGGCGGGAAGATTACTTCCCGCCCGCCTTTGTTTTGCCTTCATGAGGCAAAACGCACTTACTGCGGCGAGGCGGTCACTCTCATTCCCTCCTTCACCGGCGGTTCGATCTTAATATTCGGTCCCTCGACCTTGGGAAGCAGACCGGCGCCGGGCTTTTCGATGATTCGCCTATTTTCTTCGTTAATTAGAAGATTTTGCTTGCTGTGACTCTCGTTGGCGCGAGCAGAGTCAACAAGGGCCTCTTGTACCGTCGCATTCTTTTGACCGGGATCGTTCGCCAGTAATTGCCCGTTAACCGGATCGACGGCCTTTCCCATGGGGTAGCCCGGGTGTTTAGGAAGCATCGCCGGATTGGCAAGTGCCAGGAGGGGACCGACGAGCCATCCGGCCGCGACAAAACACGCAATGAGTGAGAGTTTCATGGCGCGACCTCCTTGTGAAAGTAAAAACGGGAGTGTGCGGGGAGTGTGCGATCGAGACATGCACTTTGGCTGGGGCGATGGCAGAGAAGCAGACGGCAGGGAACGAAAGGAAAAGACACCTACCCCGGTTTCATATGGCACCTCCGGGACTGACAATAACATTGCGTACCGGTCGAACCGAAGTCAAGCGGGCTGCGGGCGATCCTCGACGATTGATGGGAACGTGCGGCGGTAAGCCGATGAGAGGCCCGTGATGGGAACAATCCGACGACTGTCGATCTATCCAAGATGAGAATGGATTGGAACTTCAGTGGAACGTCCGGATGCCGTGTTCGACGGCGGTGCCAAGCTCGCGATCACGTTTTCATTGCGACGGGAGAATTGGAGAATTAAAGAGAAGACGCCGGACTGTGTTACTGCCGGTTGTACTCGGCGTCGGTCGGATTGTCCCAGAGCGTGGTGAAGGCCGTTTGCGCGAGATGTTCCGCTTCCTGCGTCAGCGAGCCTCTTCCCGT
Organism: Nitrospira sp.; assembly: GCA_024331085.1. Taxonomy (GTDB): domain Bacteria; phylum Nitrospirota; class Nitrospiria; order Nitrospirales; family Nitrospiraceae; genus Nitrospira_D. Next base: position 26,347 of record JANDJG010000023.1, read on the forward strand.
TTCCCGATGAACTAAAAAATCAATGAAGTCGGCCACCTCGGCCTGTCGCTCCTGAGACAATTCCCGCAACTTTTCGATAATGATTTGTTCGGTCATCTTTGTCATGGACTCACCCCTCGAAAAATCGGGCGCAGACTACACCGCTTTGAAAAAAAATTCAATCGCCTCGTTCGCGAAAAATCATTTTTTGTCCTGAAAATTGGAAGCCTTTGATAAACCGATGATTCCGTGGTGAGTTGAGTGGGAATAAAGAACGGGCTAGGGGTGGTGTGTGGATGCGAGTGCGGCAGGAGCGGACAAGACAAGCGAGCCGACTGTGTCATTCGACTCAAACGTTGGGACAATCATCGGGCGCTGCTCCGTATTAAACCGGGATTTGGCCGCCCATGTCACTTTTTGACGTACGTAGCCGCCAAGTTCTCCGAGCGTGACGAAACCGTTTTGATTAGTGTCGGCTTCTCCGCGAAGCCCGCGTAAAAAGTAATAGGTGAACAGCCCATGGCGGTGGGCGTCATCTTCCAAGCCGGTCTTGAAGGATTCGCCGGCGATCATTTGGATCATGGCTGTTCCATTGAGATCCCAATGGGGGATGGCCGTTTGTGTATCGGACTCGCCGTGCAATTTGGACACCGAGCCGTCAAAGATGAAGATGGTCTGTTGGACGTTGAGTGTGGCGATGGTGGACGTGATGAGCCGAAGCGGATAGAGGCGCGCGTCCGCCGCACGACTTGCATCGGCACGACTTGCGTCGGATAGAGCCAGCAATACTTCGCCGTTTGGAGCGACCATCGCCTGTCCGGAAAAATAGACGATGACAACGGCGTTCTTGTCTGTGCGCCGAGGCAGCCATTTGGTGAATGCGTCATCGACGGCGGCGCGATGGGCTTGCAAATCCCGGAGCAGCATCACGTTGGATGCGGGCACGCCTCCGATCGCTTGAAAATAGTCGGCTATCCTCTGCGCGTCCATTGAGGAGTATTTTCTTGGCTTGGCCTGAGGAGGCGGATAATTACTGATCCCGATAGCGATCAAGTGGGTCCCCGGTCGCTCAAAAGCGGATCGAAGAGCGGGAATCCGATCCACATCGTCCAAGCTGGACCCGGCCGGCTGAATCGTCAGCAAGAGCGTTTGAGGAGGCGCGACCGGCTTTCCCGTCTGAGTCAAGGTGACATGGATTTCGGCTTGGAGTGGTCGGAGAGTCGGAGGCAAGGTCGCCATAAATTCCAACGATTTCGTCTGGGTCGGTTGTAAGGGGGGAAGTGTCAAGGTCGTCGCGGGAAAAAGATTGAGAACCTCGGGCGTGCCGGTGAGGGAAACCGAGACATCCTGAGCCGGAATCGCGCCGGTATTGACCACATCAACCCGGATCCGCACGTGCTCGCCGCTTTCCAGAATCAAGTCGCCGTTTTCGTCGAGCAACAGAGCTTTGAAGCGAAGCGCGGACGAGGTGGAAGACATCGCCGAAGGGGGCGATCCGTCGGTCGCCGAGAAGGCGGAGGGATGCGAGGCCGATTCCTGAGAGACGGAAGACGAGGACGGGTGCTCCCCGAACGCCAGTCTGGCGTCCAGAAAGACTTTTGCGGCCAACTCTTCGGCCGTATCGCGGATGAAGGGGGAGATGACGTAGTCGCAATTTCTGCCGACCTGCTCCAACCGCAGGCGCTCTCGCCGGTCCACTCTGAATTCCGTTTCCCGCAAGACAGCGCCCTGGCTGTCGGAGGTTCGGACGAGCGCATTCATTCGAAAGGTTGCCGGCGCCCGATCATACAAGGCGTCCTTGTCGAGATGAAATGACCACTCCCGGACCTCGAACGTCATCACATGATCCGTATGCATCACATTCTCTCGGTCCGGTTCGGAAACGACCGTTTTGAACGTTCGGGACGCCTCTTCACGCAACGCCTTCTCAATCTGGCGACCGATCGGGACTTCTCCCATCCGGCCGCAGGAATCGGTGTAGCGAAAGGTCTGTTGCGCGATGGAAGAAGGGATGTCCAGTTTGACGGTGTAGGGCAGCGGATCCTTGGCGGGGGAAGCATCCAGCCGCGGGACGCATGCCGGGACGCATCCGACGATCAATAGCAGGGCGGTCCTCATCAGCACGGACCAATCCTTTGGCTGCCACGTATTGGTCGGAGAAAACGTCATGAGTCGCAAGGTCGTCATCCGTTTTTGAGGCGGAGCATCGGGGCAATCACCGTACTGGAAACATGGCGCGAAAGCAACCGTGGATTCTCGTCATTGAGAAAAGCCTCGGCCGGTCGCGGAGTCTTTCCTCTTTGAAGCCCTCGAAAGGGTTAGTGTACAATGCTCCGTAAGTGGTGCCGACGTTCAGGTGAAGGGATTTGGAGAGGGAAGAAAACGGTCGGCCCCGTGAGATATTTGAGGCGGCATTCATACTTCTGGAGGATCCTATCCATGGTCAATCGAAGTCGGCGAGCGGTTGTGTGGTCGGTCGGCGGTGGGCTGTTCATGGCGCTGTGCGCGTGCGTCGGCCTTGAACAAGGGCTTTCTACTGCGGACGCCGGTGTGCCTCCGGCGTTCGTCCAAGGTTTCTCGGAAATCGTCAAAAAGACGACGCCGGCCGTCGTCAACATTGCGGTCACGGGAGGAGGCGAAAGCGGGCGCCGGCGCGGACTGCCGCCCGGCCCGTTCGGGAGACCGCCGGGCGAGGAACCCGGAGGGGAGCCTGGAGGAGAGGAATCGCCGACTCCGCCGCCGATGCCGCCTCTCCCGCCCGGCCCGCACGGCCGTCCGGAACAGAGTGCCGGATCAGGTGTGGTGATAGACCCCAACGGCTATATCGTGACCAACAACCACGTTGTGGAAGGGGCGACGAAGATTACGGTGACGTTGAACGATCGGCGGGAGTTTTCGGCCAAAATCGTCGGGACGGATCCGAAAACCGATTTGGCTGTCATCAAAATCGAGGCCAAGGACCTGCCGACGCTCAAATGGGCGGACTATGAGAAATTGCAAGTGGGCGATCTCGTTTTGGCCGTGGGAAGTCCGTTCGGGCTCAGCTCGACCGTGACGCTGGGGA
>JANDJG010000024.1:0-4557 GCA_024331085.1 Nitrospira sp.
GAGCGAGACGTGCTCGCCTACATTCGGACTCTGCGCAAGTGATGGATAGCAATTGCGTGCCTTGCTGTCCGACCATGACGGCGATGCGGACCTGCCCGGGCAACTTGGGTCCAGACTGAATGGGAAACCGGATGGTAACCAGGGAGTTGTGTACACGCCCAAGAAGCGGTAGACGCTCGAAAAGATCATCCATCACTTACGGATAATTGAGTTGGAGATCGGGAGCGGCCCGGCAGTGCTCGATACCTGCCAGATCGGGATTGCGGAGCAAGCGTATTGCCGAGGGAAGGGAGGAGGGAGGATCTCCATGTCGATTCAGAGGCGAAACGGCAACTGACGATCGCCGCCAATCTCGGCGCGCCGACCTGGCGGGTTGCCTATCATCGCGGGTTGTTCGAAGAGGCGTCGGGAAATTTTTATCTGGCTCTGCGGCATTACGAAGAGGCGATCAGCGAGCGACCGGGGTGGGAGGTGGCCCTGTCGCGGCGGGACGGGATCGCCGCGGCGACTCAACAGGGAGAGAAGTCTGATACCGTCCCCACTGATGACGATCGACGGTGATGGGTTGAGAAGAGAGAAAATCGCGCTGACTTTTGTCAGAGCAAGGGCCGGTGCGTTGATGGCTGCCCGCTGGCTTTTTAGGCCGGTTTGGCGGTCAGTGATTCGGCCAGTTCGTCCAAGAGAGACTTCGTTTCGTCCCATCCGAGACAGGCGTCGGTGATCGAGACGCCGTACGCGAGCGGAACTCCCTCTTTCCACGTTTGCTTCCCGGGGTGGAGATTGCTCTCCAGCATGAGCCCCATGATCGACTGACGGCCCTCGCGGAACTGACGGAGGACTTCGCGGGCCACGGTGCCTTGGCGGCGGTGGTCTTTGCTCGAATTGTCGTGCGAACAATCGATCATGATGGGGCGGGCGATGTGTTCGCCCGCCACGGCCGCCTCGGCCTTGGCGACATGCTCGGCGTCGTAGTTGCTTTTCCCTCCTCCCCCCCGGAGGACGATGTGTCGATCCGGGTTGCCCATGGTTTTGATGATGGAAGTTTGGCCGTCGGCGTTGATGCCGACGAAGTGGTGCGGGGCTCGCGCCGAAATCATGGCGTTGACGGCGACCTGGAGATTGCCCTCGGTGCCGTTTTTGAATCCGACGGGCATGGAGAGACCGCTGGCCATCTCGCGGTGAATCTGGCTTTCGGTGGTGCGCGCGCCGATCGCCGTCCAACTGATGAGATCGGCGGTGTATTGGGGCGTGACCGGATCCAGCAGCTCCGTTGCGCAAGGCAGGCCGAGCTGGTTGATTCGAAGCAGGATCGTCCTGGCCAACTCCATCCCACGCGCGATATCACAGGTGCCGTCCAAATGGGGGTCGTTGATCAAGCCTTTCCAGCCGACGGTGGTCCGAGGTTTTTCAAAATAGGTCCGCATGATGATCAGAAACCGGTCGCGCAGGGCGTCGGCGACCGGCTTCAGTTTCTGTGCGTAGTCGAGCGCGGCATCCGGATCATGGATCGAGCAGGGGCCTACGATGATGACGAGGCGATCGCGGTCCTGTCCGTGGAGGATCTTTCTGACGGCCTCGCGGGTTTCGACGACCAGTTTGGCCGCTTGGTCCGTGATGGGAAGTCTGGTTTTGATCGTACGAGGCGACGGCAGTGCCTTGATCTCGATGACATGTTGATTGTCGATGGGCCTGTTCACGGTGGTCCTTTCAGGAAAAAATGGTCTTGCTGCCGTAGAGTATAGGAAATGTTGGGGAAAAGTCCAGAAGGGGGTTTGTAACATGTTGATGAATCAATAAAATCACCGCCATGTCCAATCGATTTGACAGGCTCCGTCGGCTTATGGTACCCGCTATGCCCCATGATCGAGCCACGATGGTCCACAAGGTTCCAAGCCGGCCTTTCAGCCTTTCTGATGGCACTTCTGCTGGCCCTTGCGCCGTTTGCCGTCGCGCAAGACGTCCACCATGCATTGGCCGCCGCGGACACCGACGGCCACGAACATTCGGCCTACGACATCTGCCAATGGGTTGACGATCATATCGCCGGTTCGATCGATTGTGATCTGCCGCGCCTGACTCCCGGTGACCTGGTTTGGTCTCGGGTGAACACCGCGGAAGACACACTTTTCTCGGCGACGCTCTCGCTGGTCGGTCCTTCCCGCGCTCCGCCGCGTCTCTAGACAAGCACTGACTCACATCAATTACGTCACGGTGGGTGGAAAGGCTTTGGGCTGCCCAAGCCGCCCATCCTCCGTCATTTTGCTTGTCATTGTCTTATGAACGAGGAGGGGCCATGGTCGTTGTAGGAAGAAGGGTGTCATGTGCCGGGCTGATTGTCATGCTCGCGATGGTCGCGGGAACGGCGTGGGGAGGAGATGCCGGAAGTGATATCGGGAAAAGTGCCGGTAATGGAAGAACGATCAGCGGGGTCGTTCAAAACCAAGACCTTCGGCGCGTGCCGCAGGCCGTCATTGAGGTCAAAAATCAAGAGGGCGATGTCGTGGCTTCCGGCGTTTCGAACGATGCGGGAGAATTCAAGATCGCGGTGGCCGACAAGGGCACCTACTCGGTCAGCGCGGTACAGGAGACCTATCGAAGCGAATACGTGGTGCTCACTCTGGATGAGGAGTCGTCCAAGTCCGTCACGCTCACGTTGTCGCAGACGAAGGAAATCGCGTTGGAGGTCGTCTCCCCCTTGCCGCCTCTCTCGACGACGGCATCCAGCGAAACCTATTCCCTCAGCCGGAAGGAAATCGACATGCTGCCGAGAGGGAACAATAACGAGTTTCACGATGTCTTGTTGACGATTCCCGGCGCGGTCTATGGATCGCTCAAGCAGGTCCATATCAGGCAGGACCATGCGAATCTCCAAATCCGAATCGACGGTGTGCCGATTCCTGACACGGTGTCGTCCACTTTTTCGGACGTGATTACCCCTCGAGCCTGGGAACGGGCCGACATCGTCTTGGGCGGGATGGAGGCCAACGTCGGGAACAAGACGGCGGCGTTGATCGACGTCACCACCAAGAGCGGCACGAAGCCGGGGTTCGGATCGATCCAAATGTTCGGCGGCTCGAACAACCTGATCAACCCGTCGTTTGAATACGGCGGCGCGGTCGGCGAGAAGTTCCGCTATTACTTCTTGAACAGTCATACGGCGACGAACCGCGGCATCGAGCCGCCGACGCTCGGACGCCCCACCTATCACGGTCAAAGCGAGCGCAATCAAACGATGTTCCGCGGCGACTATCAGGTGAGTAACCGAGACAATTTCACACTGCTGTTTCTCAACTCCATCGCCAAGTATCAAATTCCGACGTCGCCGGGACAGGAGCCGAATCCGGTGATCACGGGAACGCTCAACGGTCTGTTGCCGGGCGGGTTTTCGCCGGTTCCCTCGGAAATGATCGATGAGAATCAAAAGGAAAACAATCAATACGGCCATCTTGTGTGGCGGCACGATATCAATACCCGAAACTTTTTCAGTTTGGCCGGATATTTCCGCCACACGAGGGCGACGTTTCGAACCGATCCGTTCAACGTGCTGGCCTACGTGCCGGATGAGACGGAGCCGTTTTCGGCCGGGAGCCAGGATCGAACCGCCTATTCAGGAGGCGTCCGGCTGGACTATACCTATGTCCACAGCAAGGAGCACTTGATCAAAGCGGGCTTCCAAATTGATCGTACCCAGGCGATCAACAAGACGCGGCTCACGGCGTTCGACAGTGGACTGACCGATTTGGTGAATCTCAACGCCGACAACCGATTAATCGGCTGGCGGCAAGAGGTGTGGATTCAGGATCAGTGGACACCGAATGACCACTGGACGTTCAACGTCGGTGTGCGGGCCGATACGGTCCAGTATCTCCGTCATGAGGGGCAGGTGAGCCCTCGAATCGGGGTGACGTACCGATACAATCCCTCCCATGCCTTTCACGCATTCTATGGCCGGCTGTTCACTCCTCCCAATTTGGAGGCCATCTCGTTTGCCAAGTTGAACACAATCGGCACCACGGCGGAGCCGGAGGATACGACGAACAATCCTCCCCGAGCCGAGCGAGCCCATTATTTTCAAATCGGCAGTGTGCATGCGTTAGGAGACTGGGCGACGCTGCAGCTTACGGGCTATTACAAACTGGCCAACTATCTCTCGGACGCCGGCCAGTTCGGGACTACGCCGTTGCTCAACTACTTCGCGTTCGAGCGGGGATGGAGTCGAGGAGCCGACGCGGCGCTCAAACTGTGGCTGATGGACAACCTCACGGTTCGCGGGAATATCGCCTGGGGGCAATGCAAGGGATACGGATTGCAATCGGGGCATTTTCTCCTGCACGGCGAGGAAATCGCCGACATCAATTCGCCGGGCGGCATCTTCTGCGACCACATGCAGATCCTGACCGGCTCGGCCGTCGTGAGTTATAGGCTGCTGGACCGCACGACCTTGACCGGCCAGATGTTGTTCGCATCCGGATTGAGGACGGCCGAAGAAGGGGCCAAGACCAACTCCACCCACAGTCCGTCCTACACGATTTACAATCTGTCGATTTCCCATATCGT
>JANDJG010000024.1:4657-29191 GCA_024331085.1 Nitrospira sp.
GTTTGTAGAACGGGCGGATGGGTGAAGATTCCTCGATGCTCGATGATCATGGGCGGGCCCGATGCTTGACGAATGGTGGTTGACGCCGTATCGTCCTGTCGATGAGTCTGGATGAGTCTCTGTTTTATGCCATCAACGGTTTGGCCGGACAATCGGTCCTGGCCGATCGGTTTTTCCTCTTGATCGTCAACCGCAGCACTCTCTATCTGCCGGCCGTTTGCGCGATTGTCTGGTGGATCTGGGCCCGCCGGCGGGAAGCCCTCTACGGCGGGCCCCTGTTGGCGGCGTCGGTCGGCCTGGCCGATTTTTTCGGAGGGCAGTTGAAGTGGGTGTTTGAACGGGTGAGGCCCTGCCGGGCGCTGAACCAAGCGGTCAGTGTTGAGCCGGGCGGCTGCGGAGGCCTGTTCAGTTTTCCGTCGAACCACGCCGTCAACACTGCCGCGGTCGCAGCCTTTGTTCAGCTTCTGTACCCAAAAGCCGGCTGGATTTGTTGGCCGATTGTCGTATTGGTCGGGTTTGCCCGCGTCTATGTGGGGGCCCATTATGTCACGGACGTGCTCGGCGGCTGGTTGATCGGGGGAGCGATCGGCGCAGGATTCGCCTGGCTTTTATTGCAGTGGCCGGCTTTTCGGAAGAAGCCGGTTCCACGGGCGTCCGGCGCACGCTCTTGATGAAGACGAGGCGCTTGCCGATCGGCCCTTGATCGGTCGCTTGCGTTCGCAAACGACATAGGCATTCCGAGTCCGGCACCGGAATTCATACGGCATCGGTTTCCACGCAGTCGAGCAAGCGGCTCGTCAGGGTTTCGACGTCATATCCTCGGCCGATCAAGACGATCGCCGGATCGGGCTCGTCCAGCAACATGATGGGAGCGATCGTCGGCTCGCCCGGCGGCGCGTACTGAAACTCCTGCAATTCCGGCTTCCCCGAGAATCGGAAGAAACCCTTGGCCCGCTCAAGTTTCTTGGGAAGCTCCTGGAGCCAAGCCTCGAACCGTTCTCTGTTCAACGGACCGGTCAACCGGACGGTGGTGGCGATGGGATGGTAGGCCGCGCGTTGAACGGAGGCGGGACGAGCAACGTCGAACAAGACGTTCGTGGCGGCGTGGCGTCCGGTGGAAAGGCGGGAACCAAGGGAAGGGCGGGCGTCGAGCAGTTCCGCGACGTCGAGCCTTGCGTGGGACGTTTCCCAGAGACGCGCATAGGGGTTCTGTTCGATGATCGCCGCACGAAATTGCTCCCAGTGACCAGGCACATACAGGTCTTGTTTGTTGAGGATCAGCTCATCCGCGCACCGGACGGCCTGGGTCGCGACGTAGGCGGCGGAGTGGCTGGATTCCGTTGAGACGGGATGAAGCAGCGCGATCACCCGTTCAAGGGAAGCCAACCGTGCCGTATAGAGATCGGTGACTGCATCGATCACTTCCGACGGATCGGCAAGCCCTGAACATTCGAGGATCAACACGTCCGATCCATACGAGCGCACCAGCTCGGCGATGCCCCACGAGAGATCTTCCTTGGTGTCGCAACAGACACAGCCGCCCGCCAGATTCATCACCTGCTCGGCCAGGGTGCCGGCGCGTGGGCCGTCGATGCTGATTTCCCCCGCTTCGTTCATGAGGACGCCGGTTTTTCGCCCTTGCGCCTTCCAGTATTCCAGCAGGCGCATCAGGAGCGTCGTTTTTCCCGCGCCGAGCGAGCCGCAGAGTATGTAAAAGGGAACCGGAGCCGAACGCATAGACCTCTTTCCTCGTTCCTTGTCCGTCCCCATTCTACAGCCGCCGGACGGCAACCGAAAGAATGTCATCCGCCGCCGAGTTTGGGCCTGGTTTGAATGTTACACCGTTCTGATTGCTTTCTGATGGTCGGGAAAAAGACCGAGCCCATCCTGAATCCGCAAATCGCCGCATGGGCGGCGTCAATACGTTCACCGGTTCAACCAAAAGGAGGGCGAGATGCGAAGGATCTTGAGTACAATGGCGTTCTCGATCATGGCCATCGGGTTGACGATGATCAACGGAGGAGACGTGGCGGCTGAACGGGGGGAACGGTGGTGGCCTGATCGGCAACAGGCGCCCATTGTGATCGCGCATCGAGGGGCGAGCGGCTACGTTCCCGAGCACACGTTGGCGGCCTACGCGATGTCGATTCTGCAAGGAGCGGATTTTGTCGAGCCCGATCTCGTCATGACCAAGGACGGGCATCTGATCGCGCGCCATGACAACGTGCTGGATCTCACCACGGACGTGTCGCGCAGGCCGGAATTTGCCGGACGCAAGACCACGAAGACCGTGGACAGCGCCGGAGTCACCGGGTGGTTCAGCGAGGATTTCACGTTGGCGGAGATCAAGACGCTCCGCGCCGTTGAACGGATTCCGAGCACGAGGCCGGCCAATACCCGGTTCGACGGTCAGTTCGAGATTCCGACATTGCAAGAGATCATCGACCTGGTCCAGGCTTATGAGAAGCTCTTGAATCGCCGGATCGGCATCTATATCGAAACGAAACATCCCACCTATTTCGAACGATTGGGGCTGCCGTTCGAAGAGCCGCTGGTCAAGATCCTGCGCAAAAACGGCTATGAGGGGCGAAATCAGCGGGTCTTTATCCAGTCGTTCGAAATCAACAATCTTCGCAAGCTCAGCAGGATGACGAGGATTCCACTGGTGCAACTCTTGTGGATCGAGGGCAAGCCCTACGATGTGGAAGCGGGCGGGGGCTCGTTGACCTATGAGCAGATGGCGACGCCGGCCGGGTTGGCCCAGATCGCCACCTATGCCCAAGGGGTCGGTCCGGAAAAACGGTTCATTCTGCCTCTTGATTCGGCAGGCAATCTCGATCCTTCTCGTGTCACGCGGTTCGTCCAGGATGCCCATGCCGTGGGGCTGGTGGTTCATCCCTATACGTTTCGATCTGAGAACGCCTTTCTTCCGATGAACCTCCGGTCATCCGGCGATCCCACGACGTTGGGCGATGGGGTGGGAGAAATTCTCTTGTTCTTGAGGGCCGGGATCGACGGCTTTTTCACGGATCACACGGATCGGGGCGTCGCCGCTCGCGACGCCTATCTCAGAACCAGATGACGGGCTGATACGCGAAGCGCGAGGCATTTCCGATGGGAGAGCATGGGCTCTCCCATCGGAGGTCGCCTGGTTGATGGATGAAATCCATGGACGGAGTTGAAACGTTCGAACAGTGCTCGCGAACGGTGTTCAATGACGATGGGAGAGCAGCTCGGCCGGCTGATGATGGTCGGCCAGTCGGCGAAGGTCGCAATGGACGGCCTCCGAATGGCAACACTGGGTCTCTAGTTGGATAGTGAGATGGCGGATGCCGAAGTCCGACGCGACTCGCCCTCGGATCGCCTGCAACAGGCCGTTGGTCAACACGGTATCGTCGCCGTCGACCTGCACGTGACAGGTCAACATGATCAGTCGCGGCTCCACCGCCCAGACGTGGAGGTCATGGACGTTCTTAACGCCGGGAATCGATTCGATCGTCGCGGCAATCGCGGAAGGGCTGACACTGGGCGGCGTGGACTCAAGCAGGACCTCCCATGATTCTTTGAAAATCGGCCAGGCCCCTTTCACGATGACGATGACGACGACCAGACTGATCAGCGGATCGAGCACGGACCAACCCGTCAACAGGATCATGCCGCCGCTCACGACCACGCCGAGCGAAACCCAGGCGTCGGCCAGCATGTGCCAAAAGGCGCCGCGGATGTTCAGGTCGTCCTGTGCGCCCCGCTGAAGCAACAGCGCGATGCCGAGATTGGCCGCGAAGCTCGCGGCGGCGATCCCCATGATCCAGCCGCCGTCGACGGACACCGGCTGCCACAATCGTTTGACGGCGAAGAGCGCGATGCCCAAGGCCGTCAGCAGCAGAATGAACGAGTTGAGGAACGCGGCGATGACGCCGGCGCGATGATAGCCGAAGGTTTTGTTCTCGTTGGGAGGCTGTGTGGCGATAAGGTGCGCGTAGAGGGCCAGGAACAGCGCGCCTTGATCGACGAAATTGTGCCCGGCGTCGCTCATGAGGCCGATACTGTTCAGCAGCCAGCCGCCGATAAACTCGGCCACGATGATGAAGCCGTTCAGCGCAAGGGCCAGATACAGGCGGGTACGCAAACGCTCAAATGAAGGGGGGACGGTCATGGTACAGTCTCGCATGCTCCGGAGGAGGGAGCAAGCCTTCGTCTGGATTGATCGGCATCTGGTCGATTTGACCGATCGGGTCGGTTGGATGGATCGGAGAAATAGAATCGGATGGAGATGTGCGTAGGATCGTCAGCGGGTGTTAGTGGTTAATCGTTCGCTGAGGACGGGATACTTGGCGAGCCCCACGCCGAAATTCCCGCCGGATCGATCGGCGGCGATGACGCGCACCGTCATGCCGTCAGGGGCGTCGGCGTGGCGAGGGACGAAAAACGGCGCTTCGAACTCGGCGTTTCTGCCGCTGTAAAACAGTTGCAGCCGCTCGATCACCCGGTCGCCGATCAGAATCTCACCGTAAATTTCAAGTTTGCGTGAGTCCCAATCGCCGTGCGGCCTGACCCATGATCCCGACAGGGTGCGGATCGAGGCTCGCAGGGTGAGGTCTTCGCGCGCGACGAGCGGCTCATTCGGCTTGGGCTGTTCGATCTGCACGATGTAGCCGTAAAGGGTCAGCACGATGCCGTCGCCGGTCATATCCTGGCCGGGAATGAGCCAGACCCGTTTGCTGACCCGCTGCATCGCAGCCGGATAGGACAATGGCCCCTCGGCGCTGATATCCACCTGAATGGGATGGACGAGATCCAAAGTCGTCGTAAAGGAAGCCGAGGATTTGGTGCTGTAGATCGGCTCTTCCAACAGGCGGGGGGTCCGCATGATCTGGTTCTGGTCCCCCGCCTCGCCCTGTTGCAGGCCGGTCGCGAGGAGACGGCCGCTTGCGACGTCGGTGATCGTGATGCGGGCGCCGCCGACTTCCTTCCCCAGCACCATCGAGCCGTGGGCGACGACTCGCACCAGGACAGTGGTCGATTTGGGCTCGTTGAGGCGCGAATCCGTCGTCTCTTGGACGATCGGATCGGCGAGGCAAAGAACGGCGCCGTGTGCGACGAAGAGTATGGCCAGACAGAATCGAAACAGGGGGCCGGTCATTTCACCTTGGTGCCGGGGGCGACCGATTCGAGGACGGTGACCAGTCCCTGGACGTCCGTGTCGCCGGCCGCCAGGACCATGCCCTGCGATTCGATCCCCATCAATTTGGCCGGCTTCAAGTTAGCCACGATGACGATGGTTTTGCCGACCAGGTCGGTCGGCTCGTACTTCTTCCCGATACCGGCCACGATCTGACGTCGCTCGTGGCCCAGATCGACTTGAAGTTTGATGAGCTTCTCCGACTTCGGCACTCGCTCGGCGCTCAATACGGTCGCTGTCTTGAGTTGAATCTTCGAGAACTCGTCGATCGTGATTTGAGGGGAAGCTGCGGGTGCCGGTGGCGTCGGCGTCGTCGTTGATGGTGGGGGTGCCGCCGGCTGGGGCGTTGCAGAAATGTCGCTCACTGGTTTGTCTCCTTGTAATGTCGTCGTTTCGATTCGGGGAAACAGCGGTCCGGCTTTCTGGATCTTGGTGCCGGAAAGCAGAGACGGATCTTTCCACGAAAGTGCTCCCTGGCTCGTTTGGGGGGCCGTGCCCAGTTGCCGGGCCATGGTGGTGATGGCCGATGGCATGAACGGGTAGAGAGGCCTGATCAGCAAGCCCAGGGTATGGGCGAGATGATAGAGGCAATTGTTCAGATAAGATCGTTGTTCCGGCTTTTTGGCCAGGGCCCAGGGGGCTGTTTTGTCGATGTACTGGTCGCAGAGCTGGATGATTTCTCCGATCGATTCCAAGGCTCGGCTGAACCGAAGCTGTTCGACGTGCTTGTCGGCGTCGGCCAGTAACTCCCCCGTTCGTTGCATCAAATTGTGTTCGAGCGGAGTGTCCATCGAAGCATCGTGAGGCGGGACGATCCCTCCGGCGAACCGGTCGATCATCGTGAGGCTGCGGCTGACGAGATTCCCAAGGCCGCCGGCCAGTTCGCTGTTGATGCGAGCGATCATGCCGGTATGGGAGAAGTCTCCGTCCTGGCCGAACGGCACTTCCCGCAGCAGGAAGTACCGAAACGCATCGGCGCCGAATTGATCCACCATTTTGTTGGGATCGACCACGTTGCCGCGGCTCTTGGACATTTTTTCGCCGTCCACCGTCCACCAACCGTGCGCGAAGATGGTTTGCGGCAAAGGCAAGTCCAGGGCCATCAACATCGTGGACCAGTACACGGCGTGAGTCGTCAGAATGTCTTTCCCGACCAAGTGGATATCGGCCGGCCAGAAGCGGCGGCCGGCCGGATTGTCCTGCGGGAGGTATTCCAACGCCGAAACATAGTTCACCAGCGCATCGAACCAAACGTAGGTGACGTAGTCTGTGTCGAACGGCAGTTCGATGCCCCACGAAAGTCGGGTCTTGGGTCTGGAAATCGACAGGTCGCCCAGCGTTTGAGTCGTCAGAAACCCCAACACCTCGTTGCGCCGCGATTCGGGACGAATGAACTCCGGGTGTTCCTGAATGTGCCGCAACAGTCGTGCTTGATATTGCCCCATCTTGAAGAAGTAATTGTGTTCGCTCAGCCGTTCGACCGGACGGCGGCAATCGGGGCAGAGCCCGTCGGCCACGTCCTTTTCGGTCCAAAACCGTTCATCGAAAGTGCAGTACCAGCCGGAATAGTCGGATTTGTAAATCAAGTGCTTGTCGAAAAGCTGTTGCAAACATCGCTGGACGACCTGCTTGTGTCGCCGGTCGGTCGTGCGGATGAACGCGTCGTTGGAAATGTTCAATCGGCGCCAGAGGGATTGGAACTGCGGCGCGAGTGCGTCGCAATGGGCCTGCGGATCGATCCCGGCCTTTGCGGCGGCCTGTTGGACCTTTTGCCCATGTTCATCCAGGCCCGTCAGGAACAAGACGGCTCTGCCTCTGAGCCGCCAGTAGCGGGCGAGCACGTCCGCCGCGATGGTGGTATAGGCATGGCCGATGTGGGGTACGTCGTTGACGTAATAGATCGGCGTGGTGACGTAGAACGTGTTCGGCTCGCTCATCGTGGGAGGGAAGATACCAGGTTGGCGCCGAGGATGCTAGGAGCCGGACAGAGGTGCGACAGGGGCGGGTGGGCGAGAGGGTCCGAGTGCGTCGCGCAGCCGCAAAAGAATCGTTTCCAACGCCATCTGCATGTTCGGATGGCGGGCCGCCTGCTGTTCGATTCGGTCGATCTCGGCCGAAATCTCCAGCAACACGTCGAGATCGGCCCGTTTCGCGTAGTGTGTGAGCGTGTCGAGGCGGTCGCGATGGAGGAGGTGCTCCGGGTCTCCTCCGACGAGCACGACGATCAAATCCCGAATCCAGCGGCCGAGCCAGTTCAAGACGTCGCCGCCTCGTCCGTCCTTGGCCAGCGTTTCGGCGGCCGAAAGGATGGCGGTGATCGAACCCAGCGTTGACGGGTCAACAAGGGAAAGACACTCGCGCTGTTCGGCGCGCAAAACGTCGAGGTCTTGCGCCAGGGCTTCCCCGATGCGGCCGTCGCAGCACAGGGCTAGGAATCGCGCATCGGCGGGAGGAAGTTGCCGTTTCAGGATTAAGGCGGCTTCCACTTGGGCGGAGGTCGGCGGCAGGAATCGTAACGACTGACAGCGAGAGCGGATCGTCGCCGGCAGCGCCATGGGTCGGCCGGAGATGAGGATGAAGAGGCCGTACGGCGGCGGCTCCTCCAGTGTTTTGAGCAGCGCGTTGGCCGCTCCGATCGTAAGGCGGTCGGCGTCGTCGATGATGCAGATTTTTTTCTCGCCGATCAACGGCCGGTAGATCAACTGCTGTTCGATCTCGCGAATTTGCTCTATCTTGATCTGCGGGACGGCCGGTTCGCGGTCGGGTTCGATCACGGCGTAATCAGGATGGGTCTGCGCGGCGATCTGAAGACATGAACGGCAGACGCCGCAACTGTCCAGGTTCTTCATCGAATCGAGATCTTCGCAGTTCAGGGCCTGCGCGAGACGGACCGCGCTCAGGAATTTGCCGATATGGGCTTCGCCGTGGAACAGATAAGCATGGGCCAGGCGGTCGTGGCCCAGCGCCGACTTGATCGCCGCGATGGACCGTTCATGGCCGACGATGTCGCAAAACGGCATGGGTTATCTCTTCCGATCTTGCTTGAAATGAGACCGGCGCAGTTTGGCGAGAACCGATGTTTCCACCTGAGCCGCGACCACGTCGGGGGAAGGCCGCGCATCGACTATGACAATGCGGCGCGGCTCCCGCTCGGCCAACGCGCGAAAGCCGGCGTGGACTCTGGCGTGAAACGTTCTGGTTTCTCGGTCGAGGCGATTGTCGGCGGCGTGGGATCTGCGCCGCCGGCGTAATCCCATTGCGACCGGCAAGTCGAATAAGAGAGTCAGATGGGGAGAGAGATGGCCTGTCGCCCAGTCGTTCATTCGCCGTAAGATCTTGAGGTCCAGCCCTCGCCCGTACCCTTGATAGGCCAACGTGGAATCCGAAAAACGGTCGCAGATGACGATGGCTCCCCGTTTGAGAGCAGGCCTGATGACGTGATCGACGTGTTGGCGGCGGGCCGCCAGAATCAGCAACGTTTCCGTTTCCGCGGCCAGGGGTTCGGCGGAGTCCGTTCGCAACAGAAGATTGCGCAACTGCTCGGCAACGGCCGTCCCCCCCGGTTCTCTTGTGAGCAACACGTCGTATCCTTTGGCGGTCAGGGACTGGGATAAACGGAGAGCCTGCGTGGTCTTTCCGCTTCCTTCCCCTCCTTCCAGCGTCATGAAAAAGCCTTTGGGGCGTCGTGAGACGACTCGCAAATCAGCTCCTCGGTGAAGCAAGGGCAAGGGATCCTATGCCAAGGATTGATGAATAGGCAAGGTGGAATCGAGTCGGGCCGGTCTTTGTCTAACAGGGTAGGGCCGACAGGCGGGCGGCGGTTTTCGGGAGCGCGACCGAGAGGGCGTTTCTTGGAGGGATCGACGAGGAGGAAGAACGGCTAACCTGTTGAAATTCGCACGAAAGACTTGCGGCCTCTGTGAAGAACTCTGTATGATGAACTGCCGTTCCTTACGAAGCGAAAGTACAGGCCTGTTCAGATGGTGAAGACCGCATTAAAACGGTATTTTTTGACCGGCCTCCTGGTCGTGATCCCCATCTGGGGGACCATCTTGATCCTCAAGACCCTGTTCGTCACGGTGGACGGCATCTTGGGCGACACGGTCGCGAGTCTCGCTCCAAGTCATTATGTGCCGGGACTGGGCATCATCATGCTCGTGATTTTGATTTTTTCCGTCGGCCTGTTCGCGGCGAATTTCATGGGGCGGGCAGTGGTGACCATTTGGGAAGATTGGTTGAATCGTCTGCCGTTGGTCCGCGGCATTTATTCGACGTTGAAGTCCATGATGGACATCCTGTCGTTTTCGGATCGGGGGTCCTATCGGCGCGTGGTGCTGATCCAATTTCCAAAAAACGGCAGCTATTGCTTCGCATTCGTCACCGGGGTGACCAAGGGAGAATCGAAGACCTTGAGTCAAGAGCCGCTGATCCACGTCTACGTGCCGACGTCTCCCAATCCTACGTCCGGTTATTTTCTCCTGGTCCCAGAACGAGAAGTCATATCGGTGGATATCACCGTCGAAGAAGCGATGAAGCTGATCGTCTCGGGCGGACTCTATTCTCCCTCGGCTTCGTTGACGCCGCCTCCCCATAATGCCGATCTCAAGTGGAGCCAGGTGAAACAGCCGGAGACCGGCGTTCCGATCGGATGAACTCGATGAGCAAAATGGAGGCTATGTGCGGCGGAGCGGTGACGGAGTGAACGAAGGGGCGTCATGAAAATGTCGGCAAGCGGCGCGAGTCCCGAATCGTATGGGCAAGGGTTGGGAGTGGTGGTGATGGCCGCCGGTTTGGGCACGCGGATGAAATCCAAGCGCGTGAAAGTGCTCCATCCGGTTGCCGGACGACCGATGGTCCTTTACGCCGTCGAGTTGGCCATGAATCTGGCCGCGCATCGGATCGTCGTGGTCGTGGGCCATCAGGCCGATGACGTTCGGCGGCTCGTCGGCGGAGCGGTCAAAGGACGGGCGGGCGGCGATTCGGTGGTGCTCGTGGAACAGGCGCGGCAATTGGGAACCGGCCACGCCGTGCTTCAAAGCCGGTCGGCGTTTGTCAATGGCGGAAAGGGGCTGTCGGAGTTTCTGATCTTAAACGGCGACACGCCCTTGTTAAGGGAGCAGACCGTCCGTGAATTGTTGCGGGTCCATCACGAGGAAAAGGCGACCGTTACCATGCTGACAGCGCTGATGGATGATCCGACCGGGTACGGTCGCGTGGTCAGGCGGGAAAGCGATGACAAGCGAACGCCATCGTCCACGGGCGAGGTGCTGAAAATCGTCGAGGACCGGGACGCGACGCCGGTGGAACGCGCCATCAAGGAGATCAACGTCGGTACCTACGTGGTGTCCGCCGACTTCCTCTTTCCCGCGCTGGATCGGTTGGAACCGCGCAACGCCCAAGGCGAATATTATCTGACCGATATCGTGGCGGCGGCGGTCGCCCAGCGACGGTCGGTCGCCGCCGTGCCGCTGCATGTTCCCGAGGAAGGCCTGGGCGTCAATACCAGACGGCAACTGGCCGAAGCGGAACGAACGATTCGGCGGCGGATCCGTGATCGTTGGCTCGATGACGGCGTCACGATGATGGATCCCGATTCCGTCTGGATCGACGCCGACGTCCTGATCGGGCAAGACACAGTGCTTCATCCCAATGTGACGATCGAAGGCAAGACGGAAATCGGAGAAGACTGTATCGTGCGGTCCCATGTCCGGCTGACCGATTGCCACGTCGGCAATCGGGTGGAGATTCTGGATCATTGCGTGCTGCGGGAGTCGCTGGTCGAAGATGACGTGATCATCGGGCCGTTCGCGCATCTCCGTCCCGGCGCGCTGGTGCGTCGAAAGGCCAAAGTCGGCAATTTCGTCGAGATGAAAAAGACTGAATTGGGGGAAGAGGCGAAGGCCAATCATTTGAGCTATCTCGGCGACGCCAAGATCGGCCGCGGCGTCAATATCGGGGCGGGAACGATCACGTGCAACTATGACGGGGTTCATAAATATCAAACGACGATCGGGGATCATGTGTTCATCGGGAGCGATACGCAACTGGTAGCCCCCGTGTCCGTCGGGGATGGCGCGGTGATCGCGGCCGGGACGACCGTGACGAAGGATGTGCCCCCCGATGCGCTGGCGATCGCCAGGACACCGCAGGAAAATCGGGCCGGTTGGGCCATGAAGCGGCGCCTCATGGTGGAGCGGAACTCCGCCCCTGTACAGGGGGGGGCGGGTGGCGGAGCGACGATCAATCCCGCGCCCGCGCCGACGTCCAAGGGGAGAAGGAGGTAAACACCGTCATGTGCGGCATTGTCGGGTATGTCGGCGATCAGGAGGCCGTACCGATCCTCATCGACGGTTTGGCGAAGTTGGAGTATCGCGGCTACGACTCGTCGGGAGTCGCCGTGATGGACGGCGGATCGATCGCCGTTCGGCGGAGCGTCGGCAAGCTGGTTAATCTGCAAAAGTCGCTCAGAGAACAGGAGCTCAAGGGAACGATCGGCATCGGCCACACCCGCTGGGCCACCCACGGAAAACCCTCCGAGCAAAACGCGCATCCTCATCGGTCCAAGGGCTGCGTGTTGGTGCACAACGGGATCATCGAAAATTATCAGGAACTGAAACGGGAGTTGGAGCAAGGGGGGTACACGTTTCAATCTGAAACCGACACGGAAGTCGTCGCGCATCTGATCGATAAATATCTCACCAAGGGGCAGCCGCTGGCGGAGGCGGTTCGCTCGGCCCTCAAGGACGTGCGCGGCAGTTATGCGCTGGTCGTCATGTCCGAGCGGGAGCCGGAAACCCTGATCGCGGCCCGTTCCGGCTGCCCTCTGATCGTAGGCCGCACGGAGCGCGCGTCGTACGTGGCTTCCGACGTCATGGCCATGTTGGCTCACACGAGGGACGCGACCTACCTGGACGAAGGAGACGTCGCGATCGTCACCAGGAACGACGTGCGCGTCATGGACGTCGAGGGACGGGTCGTGGCGCGCAACGTGACGCGCATCACGTGGGACGCGGCGGCGGCGGAAAAAGGCGGCTATTCCCATTTCATGCTCAAGGAAATCCACGAGCAGCCTCAAACCATTCTGGATACGATGCGCGGGCGCTATTCCTACGAGGCCGGCGAAGCCGATTTGCCGGACATCGGATTGACGCCGCGGGATTTCGCCGAGGTGGAGCGGATCTGGATCGTGGCCTGCGGCACGTCATGGCACGCCGGCCTCGTCGGCAAATATCTCTTGGAAGACCTGGCCCGGATTCCCGTGCATGTCGACATCGCCAGCGAGTTTCGGTACCGCGATCCGTTGATCGGAAAGCGCGACCTGTTCCTCGCCATCTCGCAATCCGGCGAGACCGCCGACACGCTGGCCGCCGCGAGGGAAGCCAAGGCGAAGGGTGCTCGCGCCGTCTCGATCGTGAACGTCGTCGGCAGCACGCTGGCCCGTGAATCCGACGGCGTGCTCTACACCCATTGCGGGCCGGAAATCGGCGTGGCCTCGACCAAGGCTTTTACCGCGCAATTGACGGCGTTGTATCTGTTGGCTTTGCACGTCGCCCGCGTGCGTGGCGTCATGACCGCGGTGGATGGGAAAGCATGGCTTGATCGGCTGGTTCGGTTGCCGGCGCTGGTCGAGCGGATGTTGGGGCGAGAGGCCGAGATCGTGGCCATCGCCAAGCGATATTACAAAAAGCGGAATTTTTTGTTTTTAGGCCGCGGTATCAATTACCCGATCGCGCTGGAGGGGTCGCTCAAGCTGAAGGAGATTTCCTATATCCACGCCGAAGGCTATGCGGCGGGGGAGATGAAACATGGTCCGATCGCGTTGATCGACAAGGACATGCCGGTGGTGGTGTTGGCGCCGCGGGATCGCCTGTACGAAAAAACGGTGAGCAATTTGATGGAAGTCAAGGCGCGGCGCGCGCCGGTCATTGCGTTCGTGGCCGAGGGGGAACGGGATCTGGGGAAAGTCGCCGATGCGGTGTTGACCGTTCCCGACGTGCATCCCTTGATGTCTCCGATTCTCTTTACGATCCCGTTGCAGTTGCTGGCCTATCATATTTCCGTGCTCCGCGGAGCCGACGTCGATCAGCCGAGGAACCTGGCCAAGAGCGTGACCGTCGAATAAACGGGCGGACCGCCGTCAAAAAGCACGTTGCCGATGAAGATCACTCGAGAACAGGTCGAACACGTCGCCTTGCTGGCCAGGCTGCACTTGACCGACGAGGAAAAGGACGTCTTCGCCAAACAGTTAAGCCGGATTCTGGACCACGTCGAGCACTTGAACCGATATGACACGACGGGGGTGGAGCCGACCGCCACGGTGATCGGCCAGGTCAATGTGTTTCGGAATGACGAGGTGCGTCCCTCCCTGCCCGTTGAACAGGCGTTGGCCAACGCGCCGGATCGAGAAGGAGACGGATTTCACGTGCCCAAAATCATTGAAGAACGGTAACCGCCATGTGTCGGGCGGAAATTGTACGGACAGAAATCATACGAATGACGAGGATGTAATGTTTCGACAGATGTTGCGTTCCAAAATTCATCGCGCCACGGTCACTGGCACCTTTTTGGAGTATGAAGGGAGTCTTACCATCGACCAGGAATTGATGGAGGCCGCCGGTATCCTGCCCTATGAAGCGATCGTGTGCTCCAATCTGAACAACGGCGAACGGTTCATGACCTACGCGATCAACGGAGCGCGAGGCAAGGGAGAGATCATTTTGAACGGCCCTACGGCGAGGAAGGCCGCCGTCGGCGATCAGATCATCATCTTTTGCTACGAGTACTACGGCGACGAAGAGATCAAAAAGCACGCTCCCAAAATCGTGCGAGTCGATGAAAAGAACCGCATTGTCCAAATTCAGGATAAACGCTGATGGCGCTGCATAAACTGACTCTGTTCGAGCTTCAGCGGAAGTTCGCCGCGGGGGAGGTGAGCGCCGCCGAGATCGTGCACGCCTACAACCTGCGGATCGGTCAGGTGGAGCCGAAAGTGAGGGCCTTCGTCAATCAGACGAAGGATCAGGCCATGGCTCAGGCCGTGGAATTGGATCGGCGGTTGAAACAATGGCGCAAGACCGAGCCCTTGATGGGGATGCCGATCGCGATCAAGGACAATATCTGCACCGAAGGCGTGCCGACGACGTGCAGCTCGCGCATCCTGCAACACTTCGTGCCGCCGTACGACGCCACCGTGATCGCCAAGCTGCGCAAGCAAGAGTACCTGTTGATCGGCAAAACGAACCTGGATGAATTCGCGATGGGGTCTTCGACCGAACATTCCGCGTTCGGCCCCAGCCGGAATCCGTGGAATCTTCAATGCGTGCCAGGCGGTTCCAGCGGAGGGTCGGCGGCTGCGGTGGCGGCGGACGAGTGTGTCGCCGCGCTGGGATCCGATACGGGCGGATCGATCCGTCAGCCGGCGGCGTTTTGCGGCGTCGTCGGTTTGAAACCGACCTATGGGCGCGTGTCGCGATACGGGCTGGTGGCCTTCGCCTCGTCGCTCGACCAAATCGGACCGATCACGAAGGACGTGCGGGACGCCGCGTTGTTGCTGGGAGCGATCGCCGGTCACGATCCCATGGATTCCACGTCGGCCGACGTGCCGGTTCCCGACTACACCAAGGTCTTGGTGAAGAAACATCTCAGGAAACTGCGGGTCGGCGTCCCGCGGGAATTTTTTACGGAGGGACTTGATCCGGAAGTCGAACAGGCGGTCAGGGCCGCCGTCGGCGAACTTAAAAACCTGGGGGGGGAGATCAAGGACATCGAGCTTCCCAGAACGGATGCGGCCGTCGCGGTCTATTACGTGCTGGCGACGGCCGAGGCCAGTTCCAACCTCGCTCGTTTTGACGGCGTCAAGTTCGGTCTGCGCGCGAAAGAGACCAAGGACCTGCTGGATTTATACATGAAGACGAGGCAAGAGGGATTCGGGCCTGAAGTGAAGCGACGCATCATGCTGGGGACCTACGTGCTCAGCGCCGGTTATTACGACGCCTACTATGGGAAGGCGCAGGCCGTGCGGACGTTGGTGCGCCGGGATTTTGAAGCAGCGTTCAAAGAGGTCGATGTGATCGTGACGCCCGCCACGCCGACTCCTGCGTTCAAATTGGGGGAAAAGAGCGAAGACCCGTTGCAAATGTACTTGTCGGACATCTTTACCATCTCGGTCAATCTGGCGGGAATTCCGGCGATCGCGCTGCCCTGCGGGTTCAGCAGAACGGGCTTGCCGATCGGGATGCAGGTGATCGGTCGAGCGTTCGAAGAAGAAACGATCCTTCGCGTCGCCCATGCCTACGAGCAAGCCGCGCAATGGCATCTCAAAAAGCCGCCGATTCGATGAAACGGGCGATAGAAGAATCAACGATCACGCCGGAGCTGATTTTCAGTAAAAAAAGAGAGCGGTCCATGCGGCTTTTGGAGTTGCGCGTTTCCCGACTTACGGAGGGTGCTCTATGACGGTGATGGAAATGGCCGCGCTTCTCGTGGCAGTGGCCTTCATGGTGTTGGTCGGGTTTTTGGTTCCGGTGCTGGTGCAGATCCGGAAGACGGTGGAGGAATCCGAACAGTTGCTGGCGAAGATGAACGCCGATTTGCCGCCGCTGGTGGAAGAGCTCCGGACGACGAGCAAAAACTTGAATGAGTTGTCGAGCCAGGCTCGTCAGGGGGTCGAACATGCGACGGTGTTGTTGCACGCGGTCGGCGAGGTCGGCGAGTCCGTCCAGCAGGTTCATAACGTCGTTCGAGGATCGAGCGGCACGGTGCTGACCAACGTGATGGGCGCCGTGGCGGGGTTCAGGGCGGCCGCTCGGGTCATGCGTGATCGATTGCGAAAAGGAGGAGTGTCGCACAATGGCGGATGAAAGAGGAGCGTCGTCGGTATCGACAGTCGTGTTGGCGTTTTTGAGCGGGGCGACGTTGGGGGCTCTCGCGGCCCTGTTGCTGGCCCCCGAGTCCGGTCCGACCTCGCGGGAACGGCTGCGCCGGTACGCGCGCCGGGCTGAAGACAATCTGAAAGATTTCGCCGGCCGGGCCGGGGAAGTCTATGAAGAGGTCGTCGGTCAGGGAAGGGAGTTCGTCGAGTCGAAAAAATCGGCGTTTCGAGAGGCGTTTGAAGCCGGACGCGAAGCGATGAGGCGGGAGTTGGAGCGCCGGCATGGCGAAGGACCGCGCGAAACATGACCTACGAAGTCGTCGTCGGCGTCGAGGTTCACGCGCAGTTGCGGACCAAGTCCAAGATGTTCTGCGGCTGCTCGACATCGTTCGGCGCCCCTCCCAACAGCCACACCTGCCCTGTGTGCCTCGGACTGCCCGGCAGCCTCCCCGTCATTAATCGGACTGCGGTCGAGATGGCGGTGCGGGCCGGGTTGGCGTTGAACTGCCGGATCAACGTGCCCAATCGATTCGCTCGCAAGAATTACTTTTACCCTGATTTGCCGAAGGGTTATCAAATCTCGCAGTACGAATCGCCCATTTGCGAGCAGGGAACGGTCGAGATCTCGGTGGGAGGGGTGAAGAAGTCGATTCGCATTCGGAGAGCGCATTTGGAGGAAGATGCCGGCAAGAACATCCATGAAACCGGATCATCGGGAAGCGCGGTGGATTTCAATCGGGCCGGCACGCCGCTGTTGGAAATCGTCACGGAGCCGGACATGCGATCCGCCGACGAGGTCGTGGCGTATCTCAAAAACCTGCGTGACATTTTAATGTACCTCGATGTGTGCGACGGCAACATGGAACAGGGAAGTTTCAGGTGCGAGCCCAATCTCTCGCTGCGACCCATGGGAGGGGAGGAGTTCGGCACCAAGGTCGAGCTCAAAAACATCAACTCCTTCAAATACGTCAAAGACGCGATCGAGTACGAAATCAAGCGCCAGACCAAAGTGCTGAACGAAGGAGGGAGGGTCAGGCAGGAAACGCGCTTGTGGAACATCGACCGAGGCGAGACGGCGGTGATGCGATCCAAGGAAGAGGCGCACGACTACCGCTATTTCCCCGATCCGGATTTGGTGCCGCTCCAATTGGAGAAAAACTGGATCGAAGCCATTCGCGCCGCTCTGCCGGAATTGCCCATGGCTCGGGCCGAGCGGTTTGTGAGCGACTACGGGCTGCCCGACTATGACGCCGGCGTGCTGACGGCTTCCAAGGGATTGGCCGATTATTTCGAACGTTGCGTGAGTGTGTTCAATCAGCCCAAAACGGTCAGCAATTGGGTGATGGGCGAATTGAGCAGAGAGTTGAATCTGTCCGGCATCGATGCGGCGGAATCGCCTGTGCCGCCGGAGCGGCTGGCCGAGTTGTTGCGGTTGGTGGAGAAGGGAACGATCAGCCTGAAAGCGGCCCGTGAACTGTTTCCCGATCTGTACAAGAGCGGAAAAACGGCGGAGCAGCTCGTTCAAGAAAAGGGGCTGATCCAAGTATCCGACGAAGGAGCGATCGAGAAGATGATCGACAAGGTCCTGGCCGACAGTCCCGCGCAGGTGGCGCAGTTCAAGAGCGGAAAACAACAAGTGCTCGGTTTCTTGGTCGGGCAGGTGATGAAGGCCAGCGGAGGCAAGGCGAATCCTGGAAAGGTCAACGAGCTGCTGAGGAAAAAATTGGCGGAATGAGAACAGGCACGGTCTCGGAAGTTTCCGGTGAAGATCCCATGAGAAGATGAGGAACGGAGGCGGCCGGTTTTCTTTGTGAGAGTTGCAGAAGATGAACGCGACAGCCACCTAAATGGAGCGGAACGATTATGAGCGCAATCAGGGAGATCAAGGGCAGGCAGATCGTCGATTCGCGGGGCAATCCTACGGTCGAAGCGGAAGTCATGCTGGAGAGCGGAGCGCGGGGTCGGGCGGCCGTGCCGTCCGGCGCGTCCACCGGCGAGAAGGAAGCGATCGAGCTGCGCGATGGCGATGCCGGCCGTTGGATGGGGAAGGGAGTCACGAAGGCCGTCTCGAACATCAACGAGGTGATCGCGCCGGAATTGCTCGGAAAAGAGGCGTTCGACCAGGCCGGGATCGATCACGCGTTGATCGCTCTCGACGGGACCGCCGCCAAAAGCAAACTGGGCGCCAACGCGATCCTCGGCGTGTCGTTGGCCGTGGCCAAGGCGGCGGCTAATGAAACGGGGCAATCGCTTTATCGGTACCTTGGCGGCACGAACGCGCGGGTCTTGCCGGTCCCCTTGATGAACATCATCAACGGCGGAGCCCATGCCGATAATCGACTCGATCTCCAAGAGTTCATGATTATGCCGATCGGAGCTCCGACGTTCGGCGAAGGGCTCAGGATGGCGACCGAAGTGTTTCATGCCTTGAAGGCCTTGCTGAAGAAGAAGGGACTCAATACGGCCGTCGGTGATGAAGGAGGCTTTGCGCCCGATCTGCAATCGAACGAGGAGGCGCTTGGTCTCATCGTTCAGGCGATTGAAAAGGCGGGGTACAAGCCCGGTGAAGAGATGGCGCTGGCTTTGGATTGCGCGGCGAGCGAACTGTACGAGAACGGACGGTACGTGCTCGAAGCGGAAAAGAATCCCGAGCGGTCGTCGGAGGAAATGATCGGATATTACGGGGAGCTCTTGGAGCGGTATCCTATTTTATCGATCGAAGACGGGTTGAGCGAGTCGGATTGGAAAGGCTGGAAGATATTGACCGAGCGTCTTGGGAGGCGCGTGCAGCTCGTCGGCGACGATATTTTCGTGACGAATGTCGAGATCTTTTCCCGAGGTATTCGGGAGAGGATCGGCAATTCGATTTTGATCAAGCTGAACCAGATCGGAACCCTGACGGAAACGCTCGATGCGATCGAATTGGCCAAACGAGCCGGTTATACGGCGATCATTTCGCATCGGTCCGGCGAGACGGAAGACACGACGATCGCCGACGTGGTGGTGGCGACGAACAGCGGCCTCATCAAGACGGGATCGTTGTCGCGGACGGATCGGGTGGCGAAATACAACCAATTGCTGAGGATCGAAGAAGAACTCGGCTCGGCTGCGGTCTATCGAGGCCGCGAGGCGCTGAACTACGCGCGTTGAACCCATACGGAACATTTCCCATGCTGATCAAGCAAAATCGAGGTCGACACTGGCTGAGTCGGCAGCGGCGCGCGGCTGTTGCGCTCAAGATGATGGGGTTGGGCGCATGTCTCTGGCTGCTCGTCGGATTGGTGTTCGGGGAGATGGGGCTGCTTCGGTATCTGGATATGCGCGAATATGCCGGCCGTCTTGAAGGCGAACTGGCGTCGTTGCAGGCGGAGAAAGCGGCGTTGGAAAGAGAAGTGCTGCGATTGCAGCGGGACCCCGCGAAGATTGAACAAGTAGCCAGAGAACGGTTGGGATACGTGCGAAAAGGGGAAACCGTGTATCAATTGACTCCCGGCGCCGATGACGGCGAGGGAGGGGGGGAACGACCGTGAAGTTCGGGACGGTCGCGATCGTCGGGCGATCCAACGTCGGCAAGTCCACGTTGCTGAATCGCTTGCTGGGGGAAAAGATCGCCATCGTGTCGGACAAGCCCCAGACGACGCGGACGCGCATTTTGGGAGTCCTCTCCATCTCTGAAGGCCAGATCGCCTTTCTTGATACGCCGGGCATGCATAAGCCGATGCACCTCTTGAATCGGCGGATGATCAAGACGGCGATCGAGGCCGTGGAGGAAGCCGATCTTCTGTACGTGCTGATGGAGGCGACCTGCCTGCCTGGCCCCGGCGATCTGGCCGTCGTCGCCTCCGTCAAAGAAGCGGTGGCCAAACGGCGTCGGCCGGTCGTGTTGGTCGTGACCAAGATCGATCTTATCAACAAGTTCAAGTTGCTGCCGGTTCTCGAACGGTATGCCGGTCTGTATTCATGGACGGAAATCGTGCCGGTATCCGGGCAAACGGGGGACAACGTCGATCGGCTGCTGGCCGTGACGGTTCCCTATTTGCCGGAAGGAGAAGGGGCATACGGCGACGACATGGTGACGGACCAGACGATGCGGACGTTGGCGGCAGAGATGATTCGGGAGAAAATCCTGCAGGCGACGGAGGAAGAAGTGCCTTATTCCGTCGCGGTGGAGATCGAAAGCTTTAAGGAAGAGGGGCGATTGGCCAGAATCCAGGCGTCGATTTTCGTCGAGCGCGAATCGCAGAAAGGCATCGTGATCGGCAAGCAGGGGGAGAGGCTGAAAGTCGTGTGCACCGAGGCGCGACGGGACATGGAACGGTTGTTCGGTATGAAAGTGTTTCTCCAAGCGTGGGTCAAAGTGAAGGAAGCCTGGCGGGAAGACGAGCGAACGTTGGTGGAATTGGGGTACTGAGGATCTGTGACGCAGATGACCGAACGACAGGGAGAGCCGAAAGCGGCGGATGCGCGCCACCGTCCGTTGGAACGGGACGCCTTACGGGACGTGCTGCGCGATCAGGCGGAACGAGGGCTGACGAAGTCCGATATCGTGATTCAATCCGTCCAACGGCTGTTGCGGCGCGGAGCCATCACCAATCTCTCGAAAATGCTGGGACGCATGCATCCCGCCGACGTGGCGAAAGCCATCAGCCACTTGTCGTCTTCCAAGGAAAAACGGGAAGTGTTCGAATTGGTCAAGGGCGCGAGCAAACGCGGCCAAGTGTTGAGCGAGCTCGACGGCGAGAGCATCCAAGAGGTGTTGGCCGATCTGCTGCATTCGGATATCGCCTGGCTGTTGAAAGATCTTGGCCCGGACGACGTCGCCTACATTCTGGGATTTTTGCCGGAGGACCGTGGAAAGGAAATTCTCGCCTTGATGAAGGCGGAGGACTCGACCGAAGTCGCCGACATTCTCCAATACGCCAAGGATACCGCCGGCGGCATTATGACGACGGAGTTTTTCTCTCTGTCGGAGGATGTCACCGCGCAAGAAGCCATTCGTCGACTCCAGCAAGCCACCGACGCGGAGATGGTGTTTTACATCTACGTGACGGACAAGAACGATCATTTGGTCGGGGTGTTGTCGCTGCGTCAGCTCCTGACGGTGCCGCCTGAGACGCCGCTCAAAAACATCATGACGCGCGACGTGATCAGCGTCACCGTCGATATGGATCAAGAGGAAGTGGCGCGTCAGGTGGCCAGTTACAACTTGCTCGCGATTCCGGTCGTCGAGAAGGACGGACGGTTGGTCGGCATCATTACGGTGGACGACGTGGTGGACGTCATTCGAGAGGAGGCCACGGAAGACATGTTGAAGATGGCCGGCGCCATCGAGGAGGAGCCGATCTCCAAGTCCTCGAGTATCGGCGCCGCCAAGCTGCGTTTGCCGTGGCTGTTTACCAATCTCGTCGGAAGTTTGCTGTCCGGAGCCATCTTGTGGTACTTCCGCTACACGATTCAAGAAGTTGTGGCGGTCGTCAGTTTCATTCCGGTCATCGCCGCCATGGGCGGCAACGTGGGACTGCAATCCTCCACGCTGATCATTCGCGGATTGGCGACCGGGCACATCGAACCGACGGACGTCTGGACGGTGTTTTTCCGGGAAACTAAAATCGGTTTGTTGATGGGGCTGGCCTGCGGTCTGATTTTGACGGTCGTCGGATGGGTGCTGCAAGAAGGGTTTTTGGGGGTGGTCGTGGGGACTTCGCTGGTGATCGCGTTTTTCGTCTCGACCAGCATGGCCACGATCATGCCTATCATGCTCAAGCGCCTGGGAGTGGATCCCGCCGTCGCCGCAGGCCCCTTTGTGACGACGGCCAACGACATTACCGGCATCACGATTTATCTCACCCTGGCGACGCTGTTTCTGAACTATCTGCGGTGACTGCGCATTGTATGAGTGAGCCGCGTTCCGCCTCCCTTGCAAAAGGCCGTGCACCATGCCGCTGGTGAAAGCGACGGCGATCATTCTACGAAGTCGAAAGTGGGGCGATGCGGATCGAATCGTCACGGCCTATGCCAGAAGTTTGGGCAAGATTCGGGGCGTCGCTCGCGGCGCTCGGCGTCAGAAAAGCCGATTCGGCGCGGCGCTCGAGCCCTTTACCGTTTGCCGCCTTGACTTGTTCGAAAAAACCGGAGATCCGCTGTTTCGGATTTCCCACGTCGATGTAGTGACGTCCTTCCAATCGTTGCGCGAGGATCTCGGATTGATGGCGGCGGCGGCTCGGATGGTCAACGTTGCGGCCGCTGTGACGCCGGAGCGGGATCCAGACCCGCAGTTGTTCGACACCCTTGAAGGGGGGTTGGCCGCCCTTTCTTCCAGTAAAGACCCCCTGTGCACCGCCTTGTTGCTTCAAATCAAATTGCTGTGTCGGACGGGGTTTCGTCCACGGACCGATCGTTGCGCCGCCTGCGGAAAGAGCGTAACGGCCGGCACGTTCCATTTTTCTCCGATCGAAGGAGGAATCGTGTGTCTGATGTGCGCGGTTCGCCCCCATGCCCGTTGTGTGGCGTTGTCACAGGGAAGCGTCGCCTTTCTTCAGCAGGCCGTTCGATTGGCTCCGGCCCTGATGACTCGACTGCGGGCCGCCGGGCGGGTGCGGGACGAAGTCGAAGAGGCTATCGACAAATACGTGACGGTTGTCGCGGGCAGGCGGCTTCCGCCGGCGGATTTCTTGTCGGACGGGCCGCATGGAACGGGGAGTTGATGAGATGACGGAAGACACGGTTGAGCCGCGTGATATGGAATGGCTCGGCAAGGGAGTATTGGGTATTCAATGGAGCGACGGGCACAAGGGCGTCTATCCCGTCCGTTATCTGCGACAACAGTGTCCTTGCGCGGCCTGCGTGGATGAATGGACGGGGGAGCGCCGCCTGAACGTGGACGACATCCCGATGCTGATCATGTTGCAAGATATCGTGCCCGTCGGTCGGTATGCGCTTCAATTTCAATGGAGCGACGGCCACGATTCCGGCATTTATTCATACGCGCTCCTACGGAAGCTGTGCCAATGTGATATTTGCGCGCCCATGAAGCCGGCCGAAGTCAAGTCCAGGAGGTTGTTGTGAAGGACAGTGCCAAGACCAAGGGACAAGATTCTGCACGGCTCGATGAGACGGTCCGAATGATCGTCCGAAGGGTGCTCATGGCCGGCACGTTGCTTTTGGTGACCGGTATCTCCGCTTGCCGAGGGGTGCCGTCTTTAGCTGAACAGGAGCAGTTGGTCAGAGAAGGTAATCTCGCACTTGAACGGGTGACGGCAAGGGCCGTTGTGAACGTCTGGGGAGAACCGCCCCATTATCAAACGAAGTTTACGCAGTTTTTTGTGATGCCGGATTTCACGATGATTCCCGCTTCCCGTGTGGCGTTGGGAGAGTCGCCAAGGGGATGGGAAGCCGGAGTTCATGCGGGAGAAGGGGTGTTCTTTTTATATCCTGATCGAGGATGGCTGTTGGTTTTTCTTGATGACCGATTGGTCTACAAAGAAACATTGAAAGCGGAAGAGATGCGAGCTTTGGTCGAATCGTGGGCATACGAAGATCGATTCAAAACCCGATTGTTGGATGGAACCCCGATGCCTTAGCGTGTTGGTCGTTTCTTTTGCCTTCCAAAATAAGGAGGGAGGAACGATAACTTCATATCCTCGATTCCTCCGGCAGGACAACCGAGCAACATGAATATCTTAATGGCGGCGTCCGAAGCCGCTCCCTATGCGAAAACCGGTGGATTGGCCGATGTCACTGGTGTGTTGCCCGCTGAGCTTATCAAGCTGGGGCATCGAGTGACATTGATCTTGCCGGGGTATCGCGGGGTTACGGAACGTCTGCGATCAAGTCAAATCAAGAGTCGTTTTTCGATTCCGGTGGCAGGGGCCCCGCTGAACGTGGACTTGGAAGAGGCGTTCGTTCACGTTGCGGGCGGTGTACATTCATTAAGAATCCTGATCGTTCGATATGATCCGTACTTCGACCGCCCCGGGCTCTATCAGGATCGGAACGGAGACTATCCTGACAATCTTGAACGATTCACGCTGTTTTCCCGATCGGTTCTCCAGAGCATCGGCTACCTCAACGAAACATGCAGAGAACCGGTGGACGTCCTGCATTTGCACGATTGGCAAATAGCCCTGTGTTCGGTGTACCTGAAAACCGGCATCGGTGTGCCCACTGGAGCAGGCCCGGTGAAAACTCTTCTGACCTTGCATAACGTCGGCTATCAAGGCCTGTTTCCTGGAGAGCGATTCGCTGTCACCGGGCTTCCTCCCGCGCTGTTTTCGCCCGACGCGCTGGAATTTTATGGGTCGCTCAATTGTTTGAAGGGAGGGATCATTTTTTCGGACGCCCTGTCGACGGTCAGCCCGACCTATGCAAAAGAAATCTTGACGAAAGAATTCGGCTATGGATTGGAGGGAGTGCTGGCGAGCCGGCCCGACGGCGTTGAAGGTATCGTGAATGGCATCGATACGAATACCTGGAATCCGGAAAC
>JANDJG010000114.1 GCA_024331085.1 Nitrospira sp.
TTCATCTTCCAACGTTGATCTTTATCGGCCGGAGTGAGCCAACCTTGAGGAGGACGTTCGCGAAGGGTGCCTAGGTGTGTTCACTACCCCCCCCCCCACACGATTCCATCACAGACCTGACTGGTTGCTCATGGAAGGAAGGCGGCTCGGCTCCACCAGCGCATGGAAATTCCAAGATGATCCTGGTCCCCCGACCAGGGCGAGCACGGACCGTCAATCGCCCACCGAGCTGTTCGGCGCGGGAGGCCATCGAAGAGAGCCCCATGCCGTGTCGTTTCGTCTGACGCCGGTCAAAGCCGATGCCGTCATCGCCGACTTCGAGACGAACAGCCGACTGCCGACGTTGCAACGCCACCCACCGGCGAGTAGCGTTGCTGTGGCGGATGCTGTTGCTGACCGCCTCTTTGACAATCGACAACGCTTGAGTCGCCTGTTCGGCAGACAGAACGATCGGACCTGTTTGCGCGAAACGCCGTTCGATCCTATGAATCCCGAGCGGATCCATGGTGCCAATCAGTTGGTCGAGGGCCTGCACCAAATCGGGAGCGGCTTTCGGCACCTTTTCGTTTGTCACCTGCTCGATAAACCACCGCACGTCCTTGATGATGCCGTTCAGTTGGTCCACGGCCCGCTCCAGCGACGGTGACAACGAAGAGGCGACGGTTTCGGCATCACGCTTCATCACTTGCAGCAGCAAGCCCACGGCATAGAGCGATTGGAGGATGCCGTCGTGCAAATCCAGACAGAACCGTTCTCGCTCGCGATAGGATTGGCGAAGACGGTCTTCCGCATCAATCCGTAACAGCGCGGCCACCACATGGTCGGCGATGACCTGGACCAACTGAATATCCTCCTCCGGCCAACTATAGGGACACGGCGCATACAGCATGAGCTTGCCCAAGATTCCATTTCCGCCTGGCCGAACCAACGGAATGAAGGCAAGCGCGCCGATCCCTTCCTGTTGAAACAGCTCTCGATAGGCGGACAAAGTCGGTTCCGCCTGGACATCAGAGACGAGAATGGGAGCAGGATAGGTCGCCTGCGGATTCCAAGGGCCATGGCCTTCTACCCTCTGCCGATAGGAAGCCGAAAGGCCACGCCAGGTTTGAAATCTCATGACCCCATCAGTCCCAAACAGAAGAAGCGCGCAACGATCGAGGCCGGAGATTCTACCGACCGCATCCATTGCCACAATGTAGGCTTCCTGGCGCTCCACGGCAGTATGGAGCCGAATCACCATCTTATGGAGCTCGGCAAGTCGCTCCAGCCGATGGCGCAGATGAGCGGTGCGTTGATTCACTAATGTTTCTAACGCATGGGCGTACCGAGACAGAACCGTTTCCCGTGCTTGATGGATGTGCCGGATCAACTCTTCATCGGCGTCTTTCGACCCGTCGCACTGTTCGACATACGCAAAGACCCCCGGATTGATCGCCGCCTTGACCGAGACACGCTTACCCGAGACAATGATGCACTGCTCGGGGTAACCGGTCAGCACCTGTCGGAGAAACTCCAGGATTTCGTCATCGGCCCGGCGCACTTCCACCACCACAATCCCCACCTCGCCCCGCTCCAGCACCGCCAGGGCCTCGGCGGCACTCGACGCCCCGACCGCCTCGATGCCTTCGGCCGCCAGCCGGTCCGACAGCCGCCGCAAGATCCCCATCTCGTTCTCTACCACCAACACCCGAGCCAACCGCCCCTCTTCGCACCCCTTCGGTCTCGACATCGCGCCCCTCCTTCGAGATCTCCTATATGCGACCCGGCTTTCTCGCTGAGTTAATGGATATGACGGATATTCATCGGCCCCTGGCTCGCCCGTTACCTCCTTCCTGACTCCGTGTTCGGTTTCATCGATAACGACATTCCAATCCCTGACCCCGACCATCGGCGATCCCCTCGGCGCGCGTGACATGCCACGACGCCACGCTCGTTCAGCGTCCCCCGCGCGAATCCGAATGGTCCTAAAGCAATAGGATCGAGGACTACACCTTAAGTATCGAAGTTGCTGGCCTGCGTCAAGACGGCCGAACGGCCCTGATGAGCAAGTTTTCGGGGAAGAAGACAGAGGAAAAACGATGCCCGTTGCCAGAAACAAGTCAGTCTCGCGTCAGCTTGCGGTACCGAATCCGGTGCGGCCGATCGGCCTCTTTGCCGAGCCGTTTTTTGCGGTCGGCCTCATAGTCGCTATAGTTGCCCTCGAACCAGACGACCTTGCTGTCGCCCTCGAACGCCAGGATGTGCGTGGCGATCCGGTCGAGGAACCAGCGGTCGTGGCTGCTGATCACGGCGCAGCCGGCGAAGTGTTCCAGTCCTTCCTCAAGGGCTCGGAGCGTATTCACATCCAGGTCGTTCGTCGGTTCGTCTAGGATGATGAGATTGGCACCCTCTTTCAGCATGCGCGCGAGGTGCACGCGATTGCGCTCGCCGCCGGACAGATCCTTGACCTTTTTTTGCTGGTCCGTCCCGGCGAAGTTGAAGCGGGCGCAGTAGCCGCGCGCGTTCACCTCGGTTTTCCCGAGCTTGATCGTATCCTGCCCTTCCGAAATGACCTCGTAGACCGTTTTATTGCCGTCCAGACTGCGATCCTGATCGACGTAGCCGAGCTTGACCGTTTCCCCGATCGTGATGGTGCCGCTATCCGGTTTCTCCTTGCCGACGATCATCTTAAAGAGCGTCGTTTTGCCGGCGCCATTGGGTCCGATCACCCCGACGATGCCGCCCTTCGGCAGGCTGAAATTCACGTTCTCATAGAGCACCTTGTCGCCGAACGCCTTGCCGACCCCCTTGGCCTCGACGACCACATCGCCCAAGCGCGGACCGGGCGGAATGTAGATTTCCAGATCCTCCGCCACCTGTTCCTGCTTCTGATTGACCAATTCCTCGTATCGATTCAACCGCGCCTTGCCCTTCGATTGCCGGGCCTTGGGGGACATGCGGATCCATTCTAGCTCACGTTCCAAAGTCTTGCGCCGCTTGGATTCAGCCTTTTCTTCCTTCTCCAGCCGCTCCTTTTTCTGCTCCAGCCACGCACTGTAGTTGCCTTGAAAGGGAATCCCATGGCCGCGATCCAGCTCCAAAATCCAGCCGGCGACATTGTCCAAAAAATATCGATCGTGCGTCACGGCGATGACCGTGCCTTTGTACTGCCGGAGATGCTGCTCCAGCCATTGCACCGACTCCGCATCCAGATGGTTCGTCGGCTCATCAAGCAACAGAATGTCCGGTTCTTGGATCAACAGCCGGCAGAGCGCGACCCGGCGCTTCTCACCGCCGGACAGGGTGCCGATCTTCTGGTCAGAAGGCGGACAGCGCAAGGCGTCCATGGCCAGCTCCAGTTCGTTTTCCAGTTCCCAGCCGTTGGCCGCTTCGATCTTTTCTTGGAGCTGCGCCTGCTTGTCGAGCAGCTTTTCCATCGTGTCCGGATCGGCCGAGCCGATCTGGTTGCTCACGTCTTCGTATTCCTTGAGCAGCGCAACCACTTCGGCCTTTCCTTCTTCGACCGTTTCCTTGACGGTCTTGTTCGGATCGAGCTGCGGTTCCTGTTCAAGCAAGCCGATCGAATAGCCCTTCGATCTCGTGATCTCCCCCGTATAGTTTTGATCCACCCCTGCGATAATCTTGAGCAGCGAGCTTTTCCCGGCTCCGTTCAACCCCAGCACGCCGATTTTGGCCCCGTAGTAAAAGCCCAGGTAGATCTCCCGCAAGACCTGCTTCTTCGGCGGATAGACCTTGCCGACGTTGACCAAAGAAAAAATAACCTGTTTGTCGTTGGTCGCCATGGATCGTTCGTCGTCTCCTCTCTGGCTGAAACGCCCAACCTCACTTAACGGAGCGGGGGGAACGTCTTGCTCCCTCTCCCACCCAAAACCGAAGCGGGAGTCTATCACAACCTCATGCGCCGCGACAGGGAGGACCGTTTGGTCGGACGGCGGCGACCCTCCTCTGATTTTCTAGAGAAATTCCAGATGGATCGAGTTCCCCTATAGAAATTTCATGACCATTATTCATCCCAGGGTGATAACCCCTAAAGTCGCGGGGGGGGGGTGCCGATAAGAAACCGTGCCATGAGCAGCACAGAAGGGAGATCGATATGAAGAACCCCTGGCAGAAACTGAAGGAAGAATGGGGCGCCACCGCCGTGGAATACGGCCTGATGGTGGCGGGGATCGCCATCGTCATCGCCTCGGCGGTCTTTCTGTTTGGCGGGAGGCTTCGCGGCGTTTTCCAGCGACTAGCGGGGCTCTTCTAATTCCTTTCTCCATTTAGAGAGTGTCGTCGTCCTTTGCACTATAAGGCGACGGAATGGAGTCTCATTGCCGAGGTAGGAAGGCCAACGTGATGTGAGTAGGCGTGTTGTGAGTAGGAAGGAGATCTCGTGGATCGTTATCGTCTCGGGTGGCTGATTCTGGCCGGCGGTCTTATGCTCGGCCTGGGATCGGGCTGGGCGGCTTACGTCTGGCTGGAAACACAAAGCCTGGCGCAAGGGGAAGAGGACCAGTCCCTTCATCCAGTCCTGGTCGCTACTCGAAACCTTTCACGAGGGATCAAATTGAGTGCGGAAGATGTGCGGTTGGTG
Organism: Nitrospira sp.; assembly: GCA_024331085.1. Classification (GTDB taxonomy): domain Bacteria; phylum Nitrospirota; class Nitrospiria; order Nitrospirales; family Nitrospiraceae; genus Nitrospira_D. The sequence goes on from JANDJG010000114.1 coordinate 4,580, forward strand.
TCCTTCCCGGACACCAGCCGCCCGGAAGGCGCGTTGGCATCGGTGGAATCCAGCGTCGGTCGGCCAGTGCTGGAGCCGATTCGTAACGGAGAGCCGGTGCTGGACGCCAAGCTCGGCCCGGCCGATGTCACCGCCTCACCGCTCGCGTTGCGAACGGCCCGGCACAAACGGGCCTACGCGGTTCGGTTGCAAGGCCCGGCGGGACAGGTGATCGTTCCCGGCGACCGCATCGACCTGCTCGTGACGGTCCGGCCGACGGACGGCTCGGGCGGTCCGCTTACAGAACCGACGAGCCGCATTGTGGTGGAACAGGTGCCGGTACTCGACGTGCTCCGATCCGCTGCTTCGGGGAACACAGAGGGCATGGGTGGGTCACAGCCTGCGCCCCCAAGCGACTGGGAAGACATCGTCCTGGAAGTCACTCCCGAGGAGGCGGAGCGGGTGGCGTTGGCGGAGCACGAAGGCACCTTACGCGCCGTGTTGCGACATCCCACCGACACGGAGACGGCTAACACGCCGGGTGTGAGTCAATCACGCCTGCTGGGCCTAGAACGGCCCACAAGACAGGCGAGCGATCCACAGCCACGTCGGCCTCCTTCAGTCGCACCGGCTCCACGGGCGGAGCCGGTCCGTCAAACTGCGCCGACTGCACCGACACAAGCAACCGCGGCCCCCTCAACCCGCATCGAGGTGATTCGGGGAGGACAACGGAGCGAGATGACCTTTTGAACGCCAGGCGCCCGCACCCTGGCAACATGGGAACAACAAGGAATGACTGGAATCATATCCGGCCAATGGTCATGGAGGGGGACCCGCTTTTGCCTTGTCCTTTTGCTTGGATTCACGATGGTGCTGGGCTGGGACCACCTCTTGCCCCCTCGGTCCTGCGCGGCTGATCAATCCAACCAATCCGATCAATTATCGGGCACGACCAGCGGCGTAACGAAACCCACGATCCGCATCCCTGTCGGCGGCTCCCACGTGCTCGATCTGAACAGGCCAACCAGCCGAGCCTCGGTCGCCAATCCGGACGTGGCCGACACGATCGTACTCTCGCCGCGCCAATTGTACATTTTGGGCAAGGTCCCCGGCGTGACAACCCTCATGGTGTGGAGCAAAAATGAAGTGTCGCCCGTTGCCTACGACATCGCCGTCGAGCCCAATGTCGCGGAGCTGGCTCGCCTGCTCAAGAATCTGTATCCGCATGATGGCTCTCTTCAGGTCACCACGGCCGGCGATCGTATGGTCGTGAGCGGAACCGTCGCCAGCGCCGCCCGCATCTCTCAAATTTTGGCGATCGCGGAAGCCTACGCGCCGAAGCGCGTCATCAATCTGCTCTCGCTCAAGGGCGCGCAGCAGGTCATGTTGGAGGTGCGCGTCGCGGAAATCGACCGATCGCTCCTCCGGCGGTTGGGCGTCAATGGAAGCGTCGCCGCCAACAACGGCCGCGAGTTCGGCGTCTCGGTCCTCAAAAATTTGACGAGCATCCTGCCGGCCGGCGACAGTGCGGCGGCCATCGCGCCCATCGCCGGCGCGGCCGCCCCCTTCGGCATCGGGCTGGGGCCGACGATCTCCGCGTTGTTTCGAGGAGGCATCGGCAACACCAGTTGGACCGCCTTTTTGGACGCGCTCAAGGAAGAAAATCTCGTCAAGGTCCTGGCCGAACCCACCCTGGTCACGATCAACGGTCAAGAGGCCTCGGTGCTGGCGGGCGGCGAGTTTCCCATTCCCATTCCCCAAGCCTTCGGCGTCACGACCGTGCAGTACAAGAGTTTCGGCGTTCAGTTGAAATTCCGACCGGTGGTGCTGGACCAGCGGCGCATCAGCATCACCGTCACCCCGGAAGTCTCCGAACTGGACTTTGCCAAGAGCCTAACCTTGCAAGGATTCACAGTGCCGTCCGTCACGACCCGGCGCGCCTCGACGACGGTCGAGCTGGAAGAAGGGCAAAGTTTCGTCGTGGCCGGCCTGTTGCGCGACAACGTGCGGGAAATCGTGTCGAAATTTCCCTATCTGGGGGACCTGCCGGTCTTGGGCGCGCTGTTCCGCAGCACCAAATTCGAGAAGAACGAATCGGAATTGATCATTCTGGTCACCCCCCGGTTCGCGGCGCCGGTCCCGGCCAACAGCGTCTCGCTGCCGACCGATCGGTATCAAG
>JANDJG010000115.1 GCA_024331085.1 Nitrospira sp.
CGTTCCGCAGGCGGAGTTGACAGGGGCTCGATTAAGCGACTCGATCGCTGACGTCCTGTCCGATCCTGCACGGCTTCGGGCCATGAGCGCCAAGAGCCGGGCCATGAGGCGGATCGACGCCGGCGAGAAAATCGTGCGCGAATGTTACGCGCTGGCGGGGAGGGCAGAGGATGGCGACGGGGCTGTTTGAGCGGCGAAGGTCCGATGCCGTGGTCCGGGAATCCTCGCCGTATGGTGGCGGGGATCGATTACAAGGGGTGAGGCGCATGGCAAGGTTTCGGAAGACCCAGCACATCCATCTCGTCGGGATCGGCGGCGCCGGAATGAGCGGCATCGCCGAGGTTCTCCTGACCATGGGATACACGGTGACCGGGTCGGATTTGCAGGTGTCCGAGACGACGAAACGGCTGGAAGAGCTCGGCGGGAAGGTCTTCATCGGGCATCACGAGTCGAACGTGGGAGCCGCTCAGGTCGTGGTGGTGTCTTCCGCCGTGACATCGACGAATCCGGAAGTCCAGGCTGCGAAGAGCAGGCAGATCCCCGTCATTCCGCGGGCGGAAATGCTTGCGGAGCTGATGCGCCTGAAGTTCGGCATCGCGATCGCGGGAGCCCATGGAAAGACGACGACGACCTCGATGGTGGCGAACGTGCTGGCCCAGGGGGGACTTGATCCGACGATGGTGATCGGCGGCAAGGTCAACGCGTTGGGCAGTCACGCCAGACTCGGCCGAAGCGATCTGCTGGTGGCCGAGGCGGACGAAAGCGACGGCTCGTTTCTCCGCCTTTCGCCGACCATCGTCGCGGTCACCAATCTCGATCGCGAACATCTCGACCACTACGGGTCGATGGAGCGTCTCGCCGACAGCTTCGTGGAATTCATCAACAAGGTGCCGTTCTACGGGTCGGCGGTCTTATGCGCCGACGACGAGCGCCTTCGTTCGTTGTTGCCCCGCGTCGTCAAACGTTACTACACCTACGGTCTTGGGGAGCGCGAGGGCGTCGTGCCGGATTTTAAGGCGACGGACGTCTCGCTCAAACAATGGGGATCGGAATTCCGGGCCTATTTTCGGGGAACGAACCTCGGTCCCTTCCGGCTGGCCGTGCCGGGCATCCACAATGTTTCGAACGCGCTGGCGGCGATCGCCATCGGGATCGAATTGGAAGTTCCCGTCGATCTCATCCGCAAAGGGCTCGCGGCGTTCAGCGGCGTCGAACGGCGGTTTCATCTTCGCGGCGAGGCCGGCGGCGTCACGGTCGTCGATGATTACGGGCATCATCCCACGGAAATTCGAGCGACCTTGGCGGCCGCGAAACAGGGATGGAATCGGCGAGTGATCGTGCTCTTTCAGCCTCATCGATATTCCCGCACGCGCGACTGTTTTGAAGAGTTTCTCCATGCGTTCGATCAGGCCGATTCCCTGTTCGTGACGGAGATCTACGCGGCCGGCGAGCAACCGATACCGGGGACGTCGGGTAGGAATTTGGCCGAGGCCATCGCGGCCGCCGGTCATCCGTCGGTGGTCTTCGTAGAGAAAAAAGACCTGTTGCCGGAGCAGGTCATGCCGCACCTCCGGCAAGGCGACATGGTCCTGACGCTCGGCGCGGGCGACATTTGGAAAGCGGGGACGGAGATTCTGGCGCGATTGGCCGCGACGCCGTAGCCGAAGCGCGGCGCATGATCCGTCACGTTCAGGCGGCGGTCGCGATGTGAGTCGTGAAGAGGAGTAAAACAGTGGATCGACGGCGTCGGCGCCTCCGGGCGTCGGATCTGCAGGCGGCGACCGCCGGTCTGAAAGGAGAGGTTCGATTCGACGTTCCGTTGAGCGACTATACGTCGTTTCGGATCGGCGGACCGGCCGACGCCCTGGTCGAACCGGCCGACCTGGAGGATCTCGTTCGCGTCGTCAGGCAGAGCCATGAGCGGAACGTGCCTGTTTTCGTATTGGGCGGAACCAATCTCCTTGTTCGCGACAAAGGAATTCGCGGGGTGGTGGTCAGTCTCGCAAGGTTGCGGACGATCAAGGAGGAGCCGGGATCGGTGTTGTACGCCGAGGCCGGAGTGGGCATGCCGACCCTCATCGGCTACGCCATTCGCCGGTCGCTCAAGGGATTGGAGTGGGCGGCCGGCATTCCCGGGACCGTGGGTGGGTGCGTGGTCATGAATGCCGGGACCAAACTCGGAGAAATGAAAGACGTGATCAAGGCGGTCCGAATCGTAACGCCGAGGGGGGCGGTGAAGGAACGCGAGGGGCGGGAAATCGTCTTCGGCTATCGGCGGGCGAAACTCCCGGCCGGGGTCGTGGCGGGAGTGTGGCTCCAACTGGCGCCCGGCGTCCGATCGGAACTTGAACGGACGGTCAAGGACTATCTGCGCTATCGCCGGGAGACTCAGCCGTTGACCCTGCCGAGCGCCGGGTGCGTCTTCAAGAATCCGCCCGACGACTCGGCCGGCCGAGTCGTCGAGGCGGCGGGGCTCAAGGGGATTCACGTCGGAGACGCCGAAGTCTCCGCCAAACACGCCAACTTTATCGTCAACCGTGGACACGCGAGCGCCAAGGATGTGCTGGCGCTGATTCGAAAAGTCAGGGGAGAAGTCCGGCGAAAGACCGGCGTGAGGCTGGAATTGGAACTCAAGGTGGTGGGGCAAGCCTAGCGGCGAGCGGGACGAAGACGACGGGCAAGAGGGCCGAGGTTATGGAGTCTCTCTATCTCTAATGGAGTCTCTCCATGAAAGGGCCGATTCGGTGAACGGATGATGAAGCGAACGGGACGGTTGACGGATGCGCGAATCGGGGTGTTGATGGGAGGGTGGTCCTCCGAGCGGGACATTTCGCTCAAGACGGGACATGCCGTCCATCAGTCGTTGCTTCGTCTGGGATACGACGCCGTGTCCATCGACGTGGGCGATCGGCTGCTTCACGATTTGAAAGAGCGGAAGATCGGCGTCGCGTTTCTGGCGTTGCACGGACAGGGGGGCGAGGACGGCACGATTCAAGGATTTCTGGAGACGATCGGTATCCCCTACACAGGTTCGGGGGTTCGGGCGAGCGCCGTGGGGATGAACAAGGTCGTGACCAAAACGTTGCTGGCCGCGCACGGCGTTCCGGTTCCGCCCGGAGCGGTCGTCAGACGAGGCGAAGGTCCGCCGTTGTCGAAAATTCTGAAGAACGCGAAGCTGAAGTTGCCCGTCGTCGTCAAGCCGGCCTCGCAGGGTTCTACGATCGGGGTGACCATCGTGCGCAGGCCCGCCGATTGGAAAAACGCCCTGGCGGTGGCGCATCAATATGACGATGAGGTCGTGATCGAAGCATTCATTCCAGGACGCGAAATCACGGTGGCGGTGCTCGGCGGATCGGGCGGGAAAACCGAGGCTCTTCCGGCCGTCGAAATCGTGGCGCCCGGCGGGTTTTATGACTTTACGGCGAAGTATCAGAAAGGGAAAACGACGTATCGGTGTCCGGCTCCTTTGCCGGCGAGAGTGTCGAAACACGTGACGGATCTGGGGCGACGGACATTCGCCGTCCTGGGCTGCGAGGGGGCGGCGCGCGTTGATTTTCGGGTGACGCCGCGGGGTCGTCCGTACGTCTTGGAAATCAATACCGTTCCCGGCATGACGGAAACGAGTCTGTTGCCGATGGCGGCGGCGAAGGCCGGGATCGATTACGACCGATTGGTCGAGCGTATTTTGCAATCGGCGCTCGATCGAGTCGCTTCGCCGGCACGGGCAACGGGAAGGGTGGCGGTGGGATCATGAGGCTGTTTCGCAAACATCGGCGATCGGTTCAGCAACAGCCGAGAAAAAACCAGTGGAAATGCCCGCGCGCGGCGGACGGCGTCAATCGGAACGTGGAAGCCAAACGGTCCGGGATAATGGCCGAACCGGTCGTGTTGATGCGCGTGTTGACGCGATGGGTCGGCGCGGTCGTGGGCGTCGCGCTGATCGGTTGGACGATCGCGATGACCGTCCAGCACGCCGGGCCGTTCCTCGATCGATTGCTTGAAATCAAAGAGGTGACGGTGGAGGGGCTGCGCCGGATCGATCGCCGGGAGATCATCGATCTCGTCAAGCTCGAGCCTCGGACCCCGCTCCACCGTGTTTCAACGGCCGATATCAAAGGCCGGGTGGAGTCCCATCCCTGGATCAAGCGCGCGACGGTGGAACGCGTTCCCCTCAACGAACTGCGCATCGCCGTGGTGGAACGGGTTCCGGGAGCGGTGGTTTCAACGGGGAAGGAAACCGTTCTCGTCGACGAAGAAGGCCATGTGCTCAAGCCTCTTTCACAGGACGACGAGGAGTCGTTGCCGTTTCTATCGGGAGTCGATCGCAAGGGATTGCTGCGGGGCGACGAGGACGCGCGGCGGGCGATTCTGTCCGGAATCGAACTGGCGAAAATCGTGAGGCAAACCTACGAGGGGCCGGTGCGGGTGAACGTGGCGGACCCGGCCAATCTCATCGTGTCGGTCGGAAGCACGCGGTTTCATTTCGACGAGGAAGGCGTCGGAGATCAATGGGATCGATTTCGGCAAGTCAAGCAGGCGGTGCGGGAGTTGGACGCGATCGATGGATACGGAGACGACGCCAACGACGTGGACCTTCGGTACGAGAATCGAGTGGTCGTGCGGGAAAGGGGGTGATCGCGATGCCGAAACGGGATCAAATCCTCGTCGGGCTTGATATCGGGACCACCAAAATCTGCGCGATCGTGGCGGAGCTGGCCGAGACCGGCGCGTTGAACGTGATCGGCGTCGGATCGAGCCCGTCACGCGGACTGCGGAAAGGGGTCGTCGTCGACATCGAGAGCACGGTCGAATCGATCAAGAAGGCGGTGGAGGAGGCGGAATTGATGGCGGCGGTGCAGATCAATTCCGTGTACACCGGGATCGCGGGGAGCCACATTTCGGCCGAGAATTGCAAGGGCGTCGTCGTGTTGAAGCGCGCCGAGGTCACGCGGGAAGACATCAACCGGGCGATCGAGAGCGCGCGCACCTTGGCCGTCATTCCGCACGACCGCCGGATCCTGCACGTGCTTCCGCGCGAGTTCATGGTGGACGGCCAGGAGGGCGTTCGCGAGCCGCTGGGGTTGTCGGGCCACCGGCTCGAGGTCAATGTGCACGTGATCACGGGCGCCGTGACGTCGGCGCAAAACATCATCAAGAGCGTCAATCGAGCCGGGCTCGACGTGGTGGACATCATTCTTCAGCCGCTGGCGTCCAGCGAAGCGGTGTTGAGCCAGGAAGAACGGGAATTGGGCGTCGCCATGGTCGATCTCGGCGGCGGGACGACGGATCTGGCCATTTTCCTCGACGGCAGCATCCGGCATTCCGCCGTGTTGCCCATCGGCGGGCAAAATCTGACCAAGGATTTGGCGATCGGTCTGATGACGTCGCAAACCGAAGCGGAAAAAATCAAGGTGCAGCACGGGATGGCCAGGGCGGAGTTGGTTCCGGGAAGCCAAGCCGTCGAGGTGCCGTCGGTCGGCGATCGTCCGCCGCGCATCTTTTCGCGTCGGGACATCGCCGAGATCATCGAGCCGCGGGTCGAAGAAATGTTCGAGCTGGTGCGAAGAGAAATCGCGCGCGCCGGCTACGAAGGGATGCTGGGAGCCGGCGTCGTGCTGACGGGGGGCACGTCTCTCTTGGAAGGCATGCCGGACGCGGCGGAAAAAGTGCTCAATTTGCCGGCTCGCCGCGGCGGACCTTCCGGAGTGGGGGGACTTCGGGACATCGTCAGTCACCCCGGCTACGCGACGGGGGTCGGGTTGTTGTTGCATGCCAGGCGGCATGCCGACGAGTCGGAGTCGGTGGGGCTGCGCAACGGAGGAGCATGGTCCAAAATGGTCGGGTGGACGAAGCGGATGTTGGAGGTGTTTTAACTTAAACCTTCGCGCGCGCGAAGCCGCGGCGGCGTGGGGAAAGGCGAGGAGGTGGCGTGATGTTTTCCTTACAAGAAAGTGTGCTCTCGCCGGTTCGGATCAAGGTGATCGGAATCGGCGGAGCCGGATGCAACGCGGTCAATACCATGATCACGGCCGGCTTGTCCCGGGTGGATTTTATCGCGGGCAACACGGATCTTCAGGCGCTCGACCGCTCGCTGGCGCCGTTCAAAATCCAACTGGGGCCGGAGCGGACGCGAGGGTTGGGCGCGGGGGCGAAGCCGGAAATCGGCAAAGAGGCGGCGCTGGAGAGCCGCGAGCAGATTCGCGAGTGTCTCGAAGGGGCGGATATGGTCTTCGTGACGGCGGGCATGGGCGGAGGGACCGGCACGGGAGCGGCTCCGATCGTGGCGAGCATCGCCCGTGAATTGGGGATCCTTACGGTGGGCGTGGTGACGAAACCCTTTCAATATGAAGGGCAACGACGGCAGAAACACGCCGAGGAAGGCATCCGGGACCTGCGGCGGCACGTCGATACCTTGCTGGTGATTCCGAATCAGCGGCTGTTGGGCATCGTCGATAAATCGACGCCGCTGCTCGACGCCTTCAAGGTGGCCGACGACGTGTTGCGGCAGGCCATTCAAGGGATCGCCGATGTGATCACGACGACGGGACTCGTCAACGTGGATTTCGCCGACGTGCGGACCGTGATGTCGCATACCGGGCGGGCGGTGATGGGGATGGGGGTCTCGCGCGGGCCGAATCGGGCGATCGAAGCGGCGCAAAAGGCCATTTGCAGTCCGTTGCTCGAGGAAGGCAGCGTGGAAG
>JANDJG010000025.1 GCA_024331085.1 Nitrospira sp.
CCGAAAGACGTGTTGGTGAAAATCCACGTCTGCGGCGTCTGCCGGACGGATCTGCACGTCGTCGAAGGCGAGTTGCCGAACATCAAGCTTCCGTTGATCCCCGGCCATCAAGCGGTGGGAACCGTCGTCCGTGCTGGTCACGAAGCGCGAGACGTCCGAGAGGGAGATCGCGTCGGCATCGCCTGGCTGCAAGGCACGTGCGAGCGATGCGAATTCTGTACGAGCGGACGGGAAAATTTGTGCGAGGCGGCGAGGTTCACCGGCTATCAAGTCGACGGGGGCTATGCCGAATACGCCGTGGCGCCAGCGCGCTTCGCTTATCCCATTCCACCGGTCTTTTCCGATGACGAGGCCGCCCCCCTGCTCTGCGCCGGGATCATCGGCTACCGAGCGCTCCGTCTGAGCGGGATCAAGCCGGGCCAACGGTTGGGCCTCTACGGATTCGGCGCCGCCGCCCACATCGCGATCCAGATCGCGCGCCACTGGGGCTGCCAGGTTTACGTGAGCTCCCTCAAAGCCGAGCATCGAGAGCTGGCCAAACAACTGGGGGCCGTCTGGGTCGGCGGCGCCTCCGACGTGCCGCCGGACCCGTTGCACGGATCGATCATCTTCGCGCCGGCCGGAGAACTTGTGCCGCCGGCTCTGCGCGCGCTCGAACGGGGCGGCACCCTGGCCCTGGCCGGTATCCACATGTCCCCGATTCCTCCGCTCGATTACGACTCCGAAGTGTTCGGCGAGCGGGCCATCCGCAGTGTGACGGCCAACACGAGGCAAGACGGATTGGATTTCCTGCGCGAAGCGGCCGCCATCCCCATCAAACCCCACACGGTGCGCTTTCCCCTCGAAGACGCCAACCGCGCGTTGCAAGCCCTCAAGGCCGGTTCGTTTCAAGGCGCGGCGGTGCTGGAAATCCGGAGTCCGTCGTGAGCGCCGCCCGCCCGGTGAGGCGGACTTCTATCGAGCGGGTTTCCATTTGACGAGCCCATCGGCTCCTTCCTACTATACGGACCGGAACCGGAGAAAAACAGGACACTCCATGACCCAACCGCTCCATCGAGGCTTACGCCATCTCGCGCTTCGCGTGACGAACCTCCCCCTTTCACGCCGGTTCTACGAGCAACTGCTGGGGATGAGAGTGGTATGGGAGCCGGACCCGGACAATGTCTATTTCAGCTCCGGGGCCGACAACCTGGCCCTGCATCAAATCCCTACGGACGAGCTTTCGGGCTTTCAGCAGCCGGGCGCGCAGTTTCTCGATCATCTGGGCGTCATTCTGGAGAGTCCCGAAGCAGTGGACCGGCTGTACCGTGAACTGGCCCCGATGATCCCCTCCCTCGGCGGGCGCATTGTCAAAGAGCCCAAACGACACCGCGATGGGAGTTATTCATTCTACTTCGCCGACCCGGACGGCAATGTGATTCAAGCTCTCTACGAACCGACGATCAGCGGACTCCGGTGGACAGGCGGACAGACATGACCGAAAAAACGAGCCGCCGCTTCCGTTCCTCCCTGCACGGTTCACGATCATGACCATCCTGACTCGTTCGCCCCGCAGCCATTTCGTGAGCTTGGTTCCCTGGTGCTGGGTCCAGTTGGAAAGCGACGAGCCGCCCGGCCCGTTTCCCTTTCTCGGCGGCCTCGCGCCGGAAGTGGTGGCGGCCCTGGAGGAAGCCCACCGTCTGCTGGCCAGCTCCATCGATACGGCCATCAGTGACGTCTTTTCAAAGCGTGCGCCGCTCGACGATCCGACTCGCCGACGCAGGCTGGAAGATGCCTACGCGGAACTGGTCAATTCCCGCCCCTCTCTGCAACGGTCTATTACCTGCGGCCGGACTCAAGACGGGCGGTTTCGCTGGGAATTCCCGACCGATCCCGCACGATCGTCAACGATCACCAATGGTGGTCTGCGCCTGTTTCACTCCGTCAAACGGCAGGCGATTCCGCTGGGATTCAACGGGCGACCTTTCGGACCGGCAGTCGGACACCTGCTGGGCCTGTTAAATGGCGTAAACACCGGAGCCGAGCTCGAGACGGCTCTGACCGCCGCGCCCCGCGAAGCAGGCGCCTTTCTCGCTCGGCTGCTGGACATGCTCGATCGGCACGACTGTGTAGTCGCCTCACCGCAGACCTCGATCCGTCAACGGTGGTTCGAGGTCGTCCGGGATCAAGACACCGTGCATTTAGGCCATGCGGCGCTGCTCTACCGGCAGCGGAACGACGTATTGCTCTTCGACCCCTGGCTGCTGCCGTGGTTCGCCGAATCGCCGGAGCCTTCGCTCTGGCCCTCGCTGCTCCCCAAACCTTCGGCCGTCTTTCTCACCCATGACCACGACGACCACGTCGATCCACGCACCCTGCTCCATCTGCCGAAAGAGATCCCGATCATCGTCCCCAGCCGACGCAATCGGAAAACTTTGTTTTACGATTATCACTCTCTCTTGCGCGAATTGGGATTCAGCCGAATCATTGAACTGGCGCACGGCGAAACTTGGCCCTTCGAAGGTGGCGCCGTCGTGTCTGTCCCGTTCTACGGCGAAGATCCCTGCGATCTTGAGATGGCGAGAAATTGCTATTTGATCAGCGACCGAGGCTACAACGTGCTGGTCCACGCCGACAGTGGTCCCGCCAATGACGGGCGCTCGGCCCTCACCGACGGCGTGATCGAAAAATTAGTCGCCCGATACGGCCCGATCGACGTGGTGTTTGCCTCCCAACAACAACTCCTGGAATTGCGGAGCTACGCCGCCCACGCGCCCTTGTCCCATCCGGGCAAGTGGCTGGACGTCGGCGAAAACGGCTACCTCACGAACACCTACTTGAGCGAGCTGTGCCGGGCAGCCAAGGCCAAGCTGTTCGTGTCTTACGCCACCGGTGGAGCGGACTGGTATCCGGATCACCTCTCGTTCATGTTCAGCCGACGCAACCCGGCACGCACGGCCTTGCTCACGGCCCATTGGGAACGGCCGGAAACCCTCAAAGAACTTCTCTCCCCTCACCATTGCGGTTATCATTACGCACGGGCGTTGGATGTCTTTCGACCGGGCGAAGGAGGGGCGATCGAGGCGGTTTCAGCGGCTGAGGCACTAGCCCCTGTGAACCTGTACCGGTTGGATCACGGCGATCCGCCGTTCACGATATAGCAAGGATGTAACCAGCAACGGCAGGAGCTCGACATGAGCGCAACGAACTCTCCGATTTTAGTGACGGGGGCGGCGGGATTCATCGGCTTTCACACGGCCAAGCGGTTATTGGACCGCGGCGACGCCGTCATCGGGCTCGACAATCTCAACGATTACTACGACGTGCGGCTCAAGGAAGCGCGGCTTGCCCAACTGACGCCCTATCGGGATTTTCGGTTCATCAAGCTGGATCTGGCGAACCGTCAGGGCATGCGGGATCTCTTCGCCGAGGAGCCGATCCGCCGAGTGATCCATCTCGCCGCCCAAGCCGGCGTGCGCTATTCACTCATCAACCCCCACGCCTACACGGAAAGCAACCTGGAAGGGTTCATGAACATCCTGGAGGGGTGCCGGCGGGTCAACGCCGACCATCTTGTCTATGCCTCCTCCAGCTCCGTGTACGGCGGCAACACGCACATGCCGTTTTCCGTCCACGACAACGTCGATCACCCCGTCTCGCTCTACGCGGCAACCAAAAAGGCCAACGAGCTGATGGCTCATTGCTACGCGCACCTCTACCGAATCCCCTGTACCGGCCTGCGATTTTTCACCGTGTACGGCCCTTGGGGACGGCCCGACATGGCACTGTTCATCTTCACCAAGGCGATTTTGGAAGGTCGGCCGATCGAGGTGTTCAACCATGGCAACATGCGGCGCGACTTCACTTACATCGACGACATCGTGGAGGGCGTGATCCGCGTGCTCGACCGACCGGCGGCGCCGGATCCCTCCTGGTCTGGCGATCGGCCCGATCCCGGCGCCAGCTCGGCTCCTTCCCGCGTGTACAACATCGGCAATCACCGACCGGTCGAACTGTTGCGCTTCATCGAAGTCCTGGAGCAGGCCATCGGCAAAAAAGCCGAAAAGAAATTATTGCCTCTCCAGCCTGGCGATGTCCCCGCCACCTATGCCGACATCGACGACCTCGCGCGCGACGTCGGATTCGCGCCCTCCACTCCGATCGAGGAAGGCATTCCCCGGTTCGTGAAGTGGTATCGGGAATTCTACCGGATCTGACTTCGTCGGTCTTTCCAACGCTCTTCCTACGGGCACCCGACCGGCACAAATCCCGTCCCGAACAGGCGCGAGAGCGTGACCCAACGAGCATTATCGTAAAACGACTGGCTGGGGCCGCGCTGGTTTCCAGCCGAAAGCTCTCCGCCATACGAGGGGTCCGAGCCGAAGAAGACCCCTCCTCTGGTCTTCTGCGCCAAGTGCAGCCATTCTGAATAGAGGGAACAGACCTCGTTCTTCGCCGACTCCGATGGTGCAACACTTGCGTGCCACTCCCGCGCCCAATCCGGAACGGCCTGCTCTCCCCTGCCGGAAAAACGATCCTGCTGTAACGGCCTGTCGTCCTGAGCCGCACCGACAACGGCTGACGAGTGGGGCGACGACAGGTGTTCCAAAGACGGAACAACCGACAGAGGCTTAAGCAGCACCTCGCGGCAACCGGGCCGTTCTTTATTGGTATAGATCGATGTGCCGTCCTCCATCGGACATTCCCACATGTCCGCCGGCTCGGGCGCGGCGGGCGATGGTTCGGCCGACACCGGCAGCGCGAACACCGTCACCATGGCCAACGTGGACAACAGGGTTTGAGCAAATCTCATGAGACACCTCCGAAAAAATGTGCGGCGGCGAGATCGACGTCCTCACCGCCGATTGCCTGGTTGCTTATGACCTTACGAAATGGAGGCATGAGAATCTATGCTGCTTTCGAGGGGGATTCCCCCTCTTCTCTGAAGCCGATCGGTACGAATTTGAACGGCCTCGACCAGGGGCCGATCGCTCATCTTTTTCACGGAGCGGCGAACATTCGGACTTTCTCCCGGCCATGACGAAGCCCGCCGCAAGGCCCGGCCATCCGCATCGCCTTGTTCGCTTCACGGCTGTGGACTATCCTCCGCCCCGCTTTCATGATAGAAAGCGGGGGCGGCCCTCGCGCGCCGACCGAAGGAAGCGGCCGCAACAGCCTACGATCGAGCGTGTCTCTCCATCTCCATGACCGACCATAGCGTACTCGACAACCTGCTGATTATTTTCACCGTCTCCATCGCGGTGGTGTTTCTCTTCCACCAGTTTCGGTTGCCGTCCATCGCCGGGTTTCTGGTCGCCGGCGCCGTCATCGGCCCGCACGGCCTCAACCTGATTTCCGATATCGAGACCGTGCAAATCCTGGCCGAAATCGGGATCGTGCTTCTGCTGTTCACCATCGGCATCGAGTTCTCGCTGGTCCAAATGGCCTCCCTTCGGAAATTGCTCTTGGTCGCCGCGCCGATCCAAGTCGGCGGGGTCATCGCCTTGGTCTGGCTGGGAGGAATCCTTGCGGGATTGCCCTGGTCCCAAGCGATCTTTTGGGGATTTCTGCTGTCGCTCAGCAGCACGGCCATCGTCCTGAACGCCCTCTCGGCGAGCGGCGAGAGCGATTCCGTCCATGGTCGCGCGACGATCGGCATTCTTGTGTTTCAGGACTTGGCCGTCGTGCCCATGATCCTGCTGGTGCCGATTCTGGCCAGCCCAAGCGGTGACGCGCTCACGTCCATTTTTTGGACGTTGGGCAAGTCGCTGATCGTCGTCGCGCTCATCGTGACGGCCGCCTGGTACGTGGTCCCGAAGATACTGGAGCACATCGTCCGCAGCCGCAGCCGCGAACTGTTTCTCCTGACGATCATCGTGATGTGCCTCGGAATCGCCTGGCTTACGTCGCTGAGCGGGCTGTCGCTGGCGCTGGGAGCGTTCATCGCGGGGCTGGTGATTTCCGAATCGGAGTACAGTCATCAGGCCACGGCGGAAGTGCTCCCGTTTCGGGACAGTTTCAACAGTCTGTTTTTCGTGTCCATCGGCATTCTGATGGACTGGCGCATCCTGCTCCACTATCCCGGCATCGTCACGGGTTTGTTGCTCGTGGTGCTGCTGGTGAAGTTCGTTTCCGGCGCCGGCGCGGTGCTGGCCGCCTCCATGCCACCCAGAGCGGCCATTATGACCGGCATCGCGTTGGCCCAAGTGGGAGAGTTCAGTTTCATCCTGGCGCAAGTCGGCCAAGAACACGGCCTGCTGTCCGGCACGCCTTATCAGATTTTTCTGGCGGTGTCCGTCTGCTCCATGATCATTACGCCGTTTTTGATGCAGGCCTCCCCCCATCTGGCCCGGCACGTCGAAGCCGTCCAGCGGCTTCACCGGTGGCTGCCCAGCCATACGACTGCCCACGTGCTGGAAACGGAAGGCCGGCATTTACGGATTCGTGACCACGTCATCATCGTGGGATACGGGTTGAACGGCAGAAATCTGGCCCGCGTGCTGAGCGAAACCGAGATCCCCCATGTCGTCCTGGATTTGGACGGAGACATCGTGCGCCGGGAAGCCAAACTCGGTGTGCCGCTGTACTATGGCGACGCCACGAATCCCAACATTCTCCGGCACGTCAAGATCGAGGCCGCGAGGGTGCTCGTCGTCGCGATTCCCGATCCGTTCACGGCCCGTCGGATCGTCCAGATCGCCCGAACCCTCAATCCCAAAATTCACATTGTCGTTCGGACGCGCTACCTGCGCGAACTGGAAGAACTGCACCAGATCGGAGCGGACGACGTCGTGCCCGAAGAGTTTGAAACGTCGATCGAGATCTTCACGCTGGTCCTCCGGACGTACAACATGCCGCCGGACTTCGTGATGCAGAAAGCCGAACAGGTCCGCCGGGAAGGGTACGCCCTCCTGCGTCGGAGCGAGCTGCCCGAACTGGCCCACCACCTCCGCGGAGGCACGCTCAGCGACGTGGACGTGGAAACCTGCCGGATCGAGGAGGATTCGCCGGCCTCCGGCAAAACCATCGATCAACTGGCCTTGTGGCAACGTACCGGCGTCTCCATCGTCGCCCTCACCAGAAACGGCGTCACGGAATCCAATCCGTCCGTCAAAACCAAGCTGCTCGCCGGCGACATCGTGGTGTTGCTGGGCACGCGCGAACAGATCCGCCGCGCGATGGCGCTCCTCTTGCTCCAGGACGGAGCCGGTTGACGGACTAGCGGGAGCGGAACGGACCGATCAGCTTCTCCATCGAAGCGTCACTCGTTCCTTGAGCGGATGGTCCATCGGCTGTCCGGTCTGAATCGACGCAAGATAGGCCGCCTTGAGCTTGTAGTACCACTTGGCCGGCATGTCGGCGTCGCCGACGAACATCGAGGGTGGTTTATGACGGAGTCCCACGGCCAGGTGCTTCATGGCACGCTCATCCTGACCGAGAAATTGTTTCGCCAAGGCGCGAAAGAACCAGTTGCCGAACGGAATCCAATGGAGTCCCCTCCAATAGGCGGAGAAATCGATGCGACATTCCATCTCGGACACGGGTGTGGCCATCAAGCGATTGGCCAACCACGCCCGTCCGCATTGCATCAGCTCGACCCGTTGATTCGGCAACACGAAATCGATGGTCGTGGTCAACGGCCCTCCGTAGATCCGTTCCAACCAATGGAACGGCCCGCTGTTCTTGGCCGGCCGGTGAGCGGTCATCCGAAATCCGTTCGGAATCGGCTCGTAGATCTTCGTCTTTTCCTGCATGCGTTCGTGACTGCGCCACCATGAATGGACGTACGGCCCGTGCACCGGATCAATGAGCCCGATCACGCCGTCGTCCGGCGTGCAGGTATAGGTGAGCGAAATATGGAACGATTGTTTCGGCTCCGAGGGCAGCGGCATGCGAGGCACGGGCGGCAACGGGATCGCGGTTCCCCGTTCATCGGGGAGATAAATCCAGATCATCCCGTCGGCCTCTTCGACGGGATAGGAGGCGATGCCCACCTTCTCGGTCTGCAACGGTGCGCCTTCCGGCAAGGCGGGAATGCGACAACAGCGGCCTCTCATATCGAACTGCCAACCGTGGTACGGGCATTCCACCCGCTCGCCGTCGAATCGCCCGAAGGAAAGCGGCATGCCCCGATGGGGACAAAGATCCCGCATGGCTGCCAGCTTCCCTTCCCGATCTCGACAGAGCACGATCGGAAGGCCGGCCATCTGGAGCCCTTTCATCATCCCGCGGGACAGGGTGTCGCCGGGCACGGCCGGGTACCAAAATCCCAGCAGCGGAGCGCTCTTGGCGGATATGATTTCAGGTACGAGGTGCGTGCTCATTCACGAGGAACGCAAGGAGTGAAGAGGGCCGGCATCCGATCGTGTGTGACTATAACGATCGGATCGGGTCAGGTCAAGCCGCACCGCCATCCGGACGGCGTCGAAGCCTTCCTTGACACTCTCACGAACCCCATACTATTCTTTTTTGCCGTCTGAAAATTCCGAACGGTTAACGAGGTGCGACCATGAATGCCACGCACATAGAGCCGGCGACGATGTTGGCTCAGCTTGAAGCGACCAAGCCCGAGCGAGTGACGATCGTGTTGTTAAGCGGCGACCTTGACCGGGCCATGGCGGCTTTTATCATCGCCACGGGGGCGGCCGCGATGGGGATGCAGGTCACCATCTTCTTCACGTTTTGGGGATTGAACGCGATTCGCCGAAAAGGCGCCGCCAGCTCGGCCAAGGATTGGCTGCGCCGGATGTTCGGCGCGCTCAACAAGGGCGGCGCGGAAACGTTGCCGTTGTCGCGCTTTCATTTCGGCGGCTTGGGGACCAAGATGATGCAGAAGGTGATGAAACAAAACCGGATGCCTGGCGTCCCGGAGCTGATGCGAACCGCCTTGGACTTGGGCGTTCGGTTCATTGCCTGCACGACCACCATGGGCCTGATGGGGATCACCAAGGACACGCTGATCGAGGGGGTCGATCAATTCGCCGGGGTAACCACCTACTTGGCCGAGGCCAAACAGAGCAGCGTGAACCTCTTTATCTAAGTCAACCTGATTCATTCCGGCTGGTTACGGCGAACGACAAGGCCGGAACGTTCGTCGCGGTCTTTAAGTTCCCGCTGTAACCACCAACCAGCATGGAGTCATCACCAATGCACGCAGATGTGAAATTGGACACCTTAGGGTATTTCTGCCCCATGCCGATCATTCTCACGTCGAAAAAGATCAAAGAACTGGCCGTGGGCCAAGTGCTCGAAGTCGTATCCGACGACGAAGGCATCAAGAAAGACATGCCGGCTTGGTGCGAGACCACGGGCCATGAGATGGTCGGCCTGGAAGAAGCACAGGGTGCCTCCGGCCGTATTTACAAAGCGTTCGTCAAGAAGACAAAGTAGGTACGCCACAAACCCGTACGATACCGCCCGATCACATTCCCCGTCATGGAGTCGGAAGAAACATCCCCTTCTTCCGGCTTTCTCTTTTTACCGAGGCACGATGCCGCCGCTGATTGAATGTGTCCCCAACTTCAGCGAAGGCCGAGACCAGGCCGTCGTCCAGGCTCTCGTCGCCGCGATCATCTCCGTGCCGGCCGTGCGGCTTCTGCACCGGACCATGGACCCCGACCACCACCGATCGGTCTTGACGTTCGCCGGCCCTCCCGACGCCGTCGGCGAGGCCGCGTGGCGCGTCATCGTCAGGGCGACGGAACTCATCGACCTTCGCCGACACGAGGGCGTCCACCCCCGCATCGGCGCAACGGACGTGGTGCCGTTCGTGCCCCTTCAAGACGTTGCCATGGACGACTGTGTGCGATTGGCCCGCATGATCGGCCAAGAAGTGGGAACACGATTGAAGATTCCCGTCTTTCTCTATGAAGAGGCGGCGTCAAGCGAAGCTCGGCGCAGGCTGGAAGCGATTCGCAAAGGAGGACTGACGGGATTGGCTTCGAGGATGGAACGGGACTCGGCCTGGTCGCCCGATTTCGGCCCCCCCCGCTTGCACGAAACGGCCGGGGCTATCGTCATCGGTGCGCGCAACCCCCTCATTGCCTTCAACGTCGATCTCACGACCGACGATCTATCCATCGCGAAAGACATCGCCCGATCCGTCAGGGCATCGAACGGCGGCCTACCCGGCCTGAAGGCCATCGGCGTCCCGCTGACAAGCCGAGGCCTGGCGCAAGTGGCCATGAACGTGACCGACTATCACGTCACGTCGCTCGATCGGGCGTTCCGCGCCGTGGAAGCCGAAGCCGCCAAACGTGGTGTTCCGATTGCTGGAAGTGAGATCGTCGGCCTCGTCCCCCGGGCGGCGGTGACCCAGGTGATGGTCGCCGCCTTGCGACTGCAAGGATTTGACGAATCCCACGTTCTTGAAACCGCCTTGGCAGCAGCGGACGCACAGCAACGGAACCAGACCCTGCTCGGTTTTCTTGATGCGATTGCCGCTCCCCGGCCGACACCGGGCGGAGGAAGCGTCGCAGCTTACGTCGGAGCGTTGGCGGCCTCGTTGGGCATGATGGGAGCGCGTCTCGGCGGACATCGGGACAAGGAGCACGATCTGACGCACTTGCAACAGCGGCTTCACCGGCTTGTTCAATCGGATGCAGACGCCTACGGCAAGCTGATGGAGGCCTACAACATTCCCAAACACGATCCGAACCGCCCACAAGCGGTTTCCGACGCCCTCCGTCTCGCGACCGAGATCCCGCTCGAAATCGCCGAACTGTCCTGTCAAGTCTGCCGGTCGCTTCATGAGATCGGCCGATCGGCCAAACCGCTCGTTCGCTCGGACCTGACCGTCGGCACCCAGATGGCCGTCGCGGCGGCAACCTCAGCCATTGCCACCGCAAGAGAAAACGTAAACCATCAACAAAATCAAAGTATTAGAGAATCTCAAGCGAGTCGGATCGCGACGGCCGAACAAAACCTTGAGGAACTCAAGGTGCTGTGTTACACTCCGCCCCCTGGTTGATAAGGGCCTCAAGCGGCACGATCACGTACAAGAGGGACGATAAAAACAGATGGAAATTAAAGTCTTCAATAACAACGTCGAAAAGGCGCTCAAAGTCGCCAAAAAGAAATTGGCGGGGGAAGGACTGTTTCGCGAACTGAAGCGTCGCCGCTTTTACGAGAAACCCAGCGTTCGGCGGAAAGCCAAGCAACGTGAAGCCCAACGACGCCGCCAAAAATGGTTGGCGAAACGGAAGCCGGACTAAGACGACCGCTCTCTGCTCTCCTTTTTGATCATCCCACCGTCGTTCTCGCTTCACGTGTCGATACTCCATGCGCCAGGACGAAATTCACGCGGCGATTCGGATCGTACGGCGTGAGGTTCGCCGGTGGAGGGAGCCGGTCGTCGGCGTCGTCGCTCGGGAATCGAACCGCGATCCCTTTCTTATCCTTATCTCTTGCCTGCTGAGCCTGCGAACCAAGGACAAGACGACTCAAGAGGCCGGCGATCGACTTTTCGCCTTGGCCCGCACGCCGGCGGCCATGCTTAAGCTGCCTCTCAAAACCATCGAACGAGCCATCTATCCGGTCGGCTTCTACCGCACCAAGGCCGTGTCGATTCACCGGATCTGCCGTCTGCTTCTCACCAAGTATGAAGGGCGGGTGCCTGATTCCATCGACGAACTCCTCACCTTGCCGGGAGTCGGACGAAAGACGGCCAACCTGGTGGTGACGGTGGGCTACGGCAAGCCCGGCATTTGCGTCGACATCCACGTCCATCGCATCAGCAACAGATGGGGCTATATCAAAACCAAGACGCCGGAAGAAAGCGAACAGGCGCTCCGGCGCGTGCTCCCGCGGCGTTATTGGATCACCTACAACGACCTGCTCGTCCCCTACGGCCAGAACCTGTGCCTACCGGTCTCCCCTCTGTGCAGCCAGTGCAAACTCGTCCCCTATTGCGACCGCACAGGCGTGACCACAAGTCGCTAGGCTTTAGGATGATCGCACGACGGAGCGGAGAGGACCTCACGGCGAGGAGGGACCACCGGGGAAACCGAGTTCAGATGAACAGTTTGGTTTCCGCGTCTTCGGTCAACTTGAGGATGGCGGGCAGGCCGAGAATTTCATCGACCTGTTGCTCGACCGCCCGACCGTCCACGCCCATGTATTCCAGGCCGGCGCTGCAGGCGATCAATCGAAATTTGCCGACGCGCCTGGCGTCTTGAAACATCTCGGAAATGGCGGGGACTTTTTTCTCTTTCAGCAGCCTGGCCACTTCGTCGGCTGACGCCCCATATTCCGGAGGAAAGTCCAGTTGGTCAATCTTGCCCTCGGCCAATTTTTTGATCGTCCAAAACAGCAGGACGACGATCACGTCCTTGCCCATGGCGGCGGCCGTCAGGCCGAGGGTGGCCGTCTGATGCAGCTTGTCGTACGTGGCGTTGTGGGCGAAGATGACGAATCGGGGAGACTGTGCCATGGCTTACTGCTGATTGAGTCGCACCTTGACGCTGTTGATGTAATCTTCGACGGCGGCTTCCACTTCGCCCTCGGTCATCGGGCGATCGTGGGTTTCGGTTTCATCCACCAGATAGTGATCGCGGTCCTTTTCCTGCCGAACCACAACGGAGTGTTCCGGCGTCACGTCGATCAACAGAAACCACTCTTTCGTTCCCTGCGTGATGACCACTTGCTTGCCGATCCCCCTCTTGGTGATCTCGATGTGCAAATTGTCGCCCGACGCCGGTTCCCGCTGCGCTCGGCCGACGCCCGGCACCAACGTAAGGCACAGGACGATGATCCCGCCGAGCGCCGAGCCACGCAGAAGACTTCGCATGGTCGAACTCCATATCGGGCATTATAGTCTCCGACCAAGACGGCGTAAACAGCGGATCGTCTATCTGGGACCTCGCCGTCGCCTTGAGGGGGGTCCGAGGTCATGCTAGGATGCCCGCGCAATGGATCGCCTGCTCGCCACAGTTGAACAGTATGTATCGACCGAGACACTGGTGCTGCTGACGATTTTTTCCATCGTATTCTTCGTCGGGTCACTCATCGCGATCCCCTTCATCCTCGTTCGCCTGCCGGCCGATTACTTCGACGTCCGCGTTCCCAGGACCTGGATGAAAGATCATCATCCGGTCCTTCGAATACTCGGCCACGTGGTCAAGAACACCATCGGCGCCGTCTTTTGCTTCGTAGGCTTTCTCATGCTGTTTTTGCCCGGGCAAGGCATTCTGACCATGTTGATCGGCATTTCCATGTTGGATTTCCCCGGCAAACGCAAACTCGAAGCTCTGTTGATCGGACGGCCAACCGTCCTCAACACCATCAATGCCATGCGCGAGAAGTTCGGCAAGCCGCCGTTGGTCGTCGCGCCGGACCCGTGATCTTGTCGTGATCTCATGACGTCGCCGACCGACACACGTCCCACGCTGTATCTGATCGACGGCAGCGCCTACATCTACCGCGCGTTCTTCGCGCTGCCGCCCTTGAACAACTCCAAGGGCCTCCAAACCAACGCGATCTACGGGTTCACGACGATGCTGCTCAAGATCCTGCGCGAGCGGCAGCCCGACGACGTCGCCGTGGCGTTCGATGAAAAGGGACCGACGCTCCGGCACGAAGAATTCAAGGAGTACAAGGCCCAACGCCCTCCCATGCCGGACGCGATGCAGGCGCAGATTCCATACATCCACCGCGTGGTCGAGGCCCTCGCCATCCCGATCCTGCGGCAACCGGGCTACGAGGCCGACGACTTGATCGGCACGCTCGCGCGGAAGGCCGAACAAGCCGGCTATGACGTCGTCATCGTCACCGGCGACAAGGACATGTTCCAGCTCCTTTCCCCGCACGTCCGCATTTACGATCCCGTCAAGGACAAATGGTTCGGCGAGGCGGAGTGCATCGAGCGATTCGGCGTCGAGCCGGCGCGCGTCGTCGAGATCATGGGGCTGATGGGCGACGCCACGGACAACATCCCCGGCGTGAAAGGCATCGGCGAAAAAACCGCCATGAAGCTGATCGCGCAGTTCGGCACCATCGACGAACTGTTGAATCGGGTTGACGAAGTCACACCGGCACGGACGAAAACTCTGCTCATCGAGCAGGCCGAGCGGGCGCGGCTCAGTCGAAGCCTCGCCACGATCAAAACCGACTGCCCCATCGACTTCGACCAGGCGGCACTCCGGGTGAAACCGCCTCATATGGACCGACTGAACGAGCTGCTTCGCGAATTGGAATTCACTTCGCTGCTCAAGTCCGTCCAGACATCGGATGAGTCGTCCGGAACGAAGCGCACCCCCACCACGCTGATTGAAAGCGAGCGAGCGGCGCGGGCCTTCGTGGAATCCTTGCCCGTCGGGGCACCGTTGGCCATCCACTGTCTGCTGACCGGCGGATCGCCCTGGCAGGCCGACGTACAAGGAATCGCGCTCTCCACCGGCGACCACACGGCGTACATCCCCCTCGACGTGCACGAATACATGAGACCCATCACGGCGCTTCTTCACGAGCCGAGCAGAACCAAGACCACCCACGACCTGAAGGCCGTCCTGCTCGCCTTTCACCGCATCGGCATCACGCTGGCCGCTCCCTATTTCGATACGATGGTGGCCGACTATCTGTTGCATCCCAATCGCCGCGACCACCGACTCGATACCCTGGCGATGGAACTGCTGAACCATCGACTGGGTGGACCCCACCAGAAACAGACCGAGACCGTTTCGCTCTTCGAGCCGGCCGTCGGATCGAGCGAACAGGCGGCGGAGAGCGCGTCGGTCATCGCCAAGATCACGCCGATCCTGCTCGATCGATTGAAAGAACAAGGGAGCCTGACGCTGTTCGAGAACGTCGAAATGCCCCTGGTGCCGGTGTTGGTTGAGATCGAGCGAAACGGCTTCTTGGTCGACATTGAAGCGCTCCACGCGCTGAGCAAGGAACTGGAACGGGAACTCGACCGCATGATGCACACGATCGCCGGTCTCGCGGGCGGCGAGTTCAACATCCATTCGCCCAAACAGTTGGCGGCGGTCCTCTTCGACAAGCTGGGGCTCAAACCGATCCGCAAAACCAAGACCGGCTATTCCACCGACGAAGACACGCTCACGCAACTCGCCACGCAGCATGAGTTGCCGGCCCAAATCCTCAACTACCGCAGTTTGAGCAAACTCAAGTCCACCTATGTGGACGCCCTGCCCGAATTGATCCATCCGGAAACCAAACGGTTGCATACCTCGCTCAACCAAACCGTCGCGGCCACGGGGCGACTCTCCTCCACCGATCCCAACCTGCAAAACATTCCCGTCAAAGGCGAGTACGGTCTCCGCATCCGCGAGGCCTTCATCGCCCCCAAAGGCCATCACCTGCTCTGCGCCGACTACAGCCAAATTGAACCGCGCATCCTGGCCCACTTGTCTCAAGATCCCCGCTTGCTCGCCGTCTTCGCCAAAGGGGAAGACATCCACATGGCGACGGCCATGGAGATCTTCAACCGGCCTGCCGGCCAGATCACCCGCGAGATGCGACGCGCCGCCAAAACCGTCGTCTTCGGCATCGTCTACGGCATCAGCCCCTTCGGCCTGTCGCAAAACATCGGCGTCTCGCAGACCGAGGCCAAACAATATATCGACACCTTCTTCGAGAAATTTCCCGCGGTGCGCGCGTTGATGGACCGCAACATCGCCGAGGGGCGGGAAAAGGGCTACACCACGACCATTCTGGGTCGCCGCCGACCGATTCCCGAACTGCAAAGCAAGGATCCGACGCAGCGCAGCTTCGGCGAGCGGATGGCCATCAACAGTCCCATCCAAGGCTCGGCGGCGGACTTGATCAAAGTGGCGATGATCAATGTGCACCGAGCCCTCCACCGGGACTTGCCGCACGTGAAGATGATCTTGCAGGTCCATGACGAGTTGATCTTCGAAGTGCCGGATCACGATCTGGACGAAGCGAAGCGCCTGGTGAAACACGAAATGGAAGCGGTGGGACAGCAACTCGGCCTCTCGGTTCCGTTGAAGGTCGATCTCGGCATCGGTAAAAACTGGCGGGCGGCGCATCCGTAGCTCCCGCAAGAGAAGTTTTGACACGGCAAAAGGACCACTCTAGAATTTTCCAGCGAGGGGCGGTGTGTCCTCGTTCCTAGAGATTTGAATGACACGATCTGAGAAGCTACTTGCGCGTGTACTTCGAGGGACATCCGACACAAATATTCCGTTCGATGGGCTACGACATTTGCTCGAAGAATTGGGGTTCGACGAACGCATTCGAGGGAGTCATCATATTTTCACAAAGACGGGAGTCGAAGAGATTCTCAATCTGCAGCCGCGAGGGGTCCACGCCAAGCCATATCAGGTCAAACAAGTACGCCAGATCATTCTCGCATACAAGTTGGGAGGTGATATTGATGAATAGGTACGAGATCATCATTTATTGGAGCAAGGATGATCAAGCGTTCATCGCCGAAGTACCGGAACTGGCGGGTTGTGCAGCGGATGGCTCTACCTATCAAGAGGCGCTGGCGAACGTTGAGACCGTCATTCAGGAGTGGATCGAAACCGCCAAGGAACTGGGCCGCCCCATTCCTGAACCCAAAGGCCGTTTGGCGTTCGCTTGAGGCGACTCACCCTCGTTCATTCGCCGACCAATCGTTCGCAGGTGCATGACCTATCCTCACTCACAACAAAGCGAGGCAAGACATGCTGAACATACGCATTGCAGTAGCATGGTTTATCGCGGGCCTCAGTCTCAGCGCGTTGGGAATCCTGCTTCTTATGGGACAGCCGTTTGCGGCAAAGGCTCAGGAGCCGAAGCGGTTTCAATACAAAATCGTCGAGGTGCTTCCCGACACCCAGAATATGCAAGCCAAGCTGAACGAGTTCGGAGCCGCCGGATGGGAGCTCGTGACGGTCTCGATGGGAGACATGACGGAGCCGCGGCTGATTTTTAAGAAATAAACCGGGAGTCTTTTTGCTACGATTTATTTTTGGCATCGCTTTCTCCGCCGGTATCGGCGGGGGAAGCGATATGACATCCCAAACGGTTTCGCTTCCGGCTTATCCGAAGGTCTCCTTCTCCCCGGGTCTTGCGCCTTTCTTCTGGGTGCCCTTACAATGAGGCCTCAAAAAGTCCGCTGCCGCGATACGGAATCGCGTCGGGAGTCAAGGCCTTACACCCCAAGACCCCGTTGTCCATCGTTCTTGAATTGGAGGGAGTCCCATGAAGTCTCTGACCATCAATTTGCTCGCGACCGGAACGAGCTTGCTCCTGTTGTCCGGTTGCGCGGATCTGAACCCCGCTCTCGTCGAAGTCAACGCCGTTTGCCGCGACGGCTGGTACGGCTACTGGCAGCGTCCCTGTGAGCCGCCGGCGCCGCCCTATGGCGTCGCGGACGCGCAACGCGAGATTGCCGATTTGAAGGCCGAGGTCCAATCGCTGAAGGACCAACTCGCCACCGCGAACCAACTCATTGCGCGCATCTCCGAGAATCAAGCCCGCCTTCAAAACCAGATGAACTTGGCAAAGGTGGAGAAGGATTTGCTCCTTGCCCTCCAACCCGAGATCACACGGGGCACGGTGTCGGTCGTCCCCTCCAATGAGGGACTCACGATCAGCTTAAACTCCACCCTCCTGTTTGCTCCGGGGCAAGACCGGCTCCAGGCGGGTGGAGAGGACGCCTTGAAGCGCGTGGGCTCCGTGCTCAAGGACTTCCCTGAAAGGCAAGTACGGGTGATCGGCCACACTGACGCCGCTCCCATTCGCGGAGCGCTCCAGAAGAAGTTTCCATCCAACAAGGAGCTGTCGGACGCTCGAGCCAGAAACGCGGCGGAAGCTTTGCAAAATGGTGGCTTCAGCGGCGCTGTTTCGGTGGAGGGCCAGGGAGACGGCAACCCCATCGCCACGAACGACACACCGGAGGGACGGGCCAAAAACCGCCGCATCGAGGTGGTTGTCTCGTCATAATAAAAAACCGCATGTCTACGGGGACGACGTCCTTTTCCATCACGTTCGTTCCCATCGCCACACAACGCAAGCTGCGCGGCTTTTCCCGTCCGGTTGAAGTCGTGCGGCGGTGCGCGCGGGAATTTCTCGTCGTTGCTTGGACTCGTGTTCGCTCGCACCACCTCGGCATCATTTGACAACCTAAAAGACAGAAACCTATAATGGCGGAGCAGCTTTCCGGACTATTTGAGCCTGAGAGCGCTCTGGCTTTCAAACATTAGTTCCATAGGCCTAAACCTCGATTGCCCGGTAGCCCAAAAGCTCGCCATAGTAGGCCCTCTGTGAGGTTGCAGAAAGACGATAAGAACGCATACAGTGCGACGAGTCGGTGAAGCCATAGCATCGTTCAAAGTCCATTTATTAACCTTAAGTTCAGGAGTGTAGGCGGTGATGAGCGCGTACCGTGTTCTTCCAGGGCCTGAGCACTTTCTTCCCCCGGCGGCTGCCAGCATGGGGATTCGATTGCCGAATCCAGGCGAAGCCCACATTAACGGCGTCATCGTGCCAGAGGATCAGGCCTATGAGGAAGCGGCACGGCAATTCCTGATGGCCAAAGTCCCCACGATTTTCCCCGGCCCCTTGGTTTTATGGGCGTGGAATGAAAAAGCGGCTAAAAAGGCGACGGCGGTCAGGCATCTGTTCGAAACCTTGAAAGAATGTGTCCAGCCCGGTCAAAAACCGATGCTGATCCCGATGCCGGATTACCGGCCCAAATATCCCAAGATCAATCCCGAAATCGAAATCAATCCGAACCACCCGAACCTGACGATTTGGCACAACAAGATCGACTGCTGCATGTTCATCGGCGTGCACTGTCATCAAGCCAACTTGTCATTGAAAATCATCCGCGGCGGAACTTCCTGCTATACGATCGCCATGTGCGCCCAGGCCGGTCATGAAGACGCGATGCTGTCGTTTCGTGACGCTTCCGTCGAGAAGATCATGAAACTCGCGGAAACGGTCAAGCGGCTGAAAGGAACCGTGCAACCTCGCCTGAGCGCCGCGAAGAATTAAGCTGCCGGGAGAGTGTGCCCTAATTCGTGTGAAAAGGAGGCTGGACCCATGGCGGAAACAAAGTCTCTCATAGGAACGCAAAATAAAAAGGGGCAGACATATACCGACCCCTGGAAAATGCTCAATGAAGCGCCGAGAACGCCGTCGTTTTTCACCGGCTCCGAGGTCATCAAGGAGGCCATCCGTCGAGCGAGCTGCGACGTCATGATCGCTTATCCGATCACGCCGCAATCCGAGGCGGCCGCGTTGATCGGAGAATTGTTTGCGGAAGGCTACGTGGGCGATTACTTCCGCGGTGAGAGCGAATTTGCCGTCATGTCGCAATGCGCCGGCGCGTCGTTCGGCGGCGCGCGCGTGTTTACCACAACGGCCGGTCCCGGCACCATGCGCGCCATGGAAAACTTCCCCATGTGGGCTGGCGCGCGGTTGCCGATCCAGATGATCGTCACCTGCCGAGGCATCAACTCGCCGCTGTCGATCCAACCGGATACCTTGGAGATTTCATACCTTTTGAATACCGGCATGCTGGTCTGGCACGCGGAGACGGCGCAGGACTTCTTTGACTGGATTCTCAAGGGATTCATCGTGTCGGAAGAACCGGACGTCCACTTGCCCCTCGCCCTCTGTTGCGACGGGTTCTTCGTGACGCACACCAAGGACGTCGTCCAGCTTACGCCGGCCGACATGTGCCTGCCGCCCTATGACCCTTATCGCTCGCCGGTTCCCTGCATGGACATGGAATGTCCTCCGGTCCGCATGATGCGTGATCCCTTCGTCATGAAGAGCAACTACATCAGTTACGCCACGCACGCCAGTTGGCAGCAGGAAGTTTGGGCGGCCGTCGAACGGTCCCGAAAACACGCGATCCATTGGCTGAACGGTCTGATCGACGCGGAAAACACCGATGCGGAGATCATGATCGTGGCTTCAGGGACCGCCGTGTCACAAGGCCGTGAGGCCATTCGTATGTTGGAGGACGAAGGGGTGCGTTGCGGACTCGTCAAGGTCAAAACCCTGCGCCCCTGGCCGGAAGAAGAAATCCGGGAGGCCACCAAACACGCCAAACATATCTTTGTGCCGGAGTTCAACGTCACCGGATGGTTGGCCAAGGAAATCCGAGCCACGATCCCCAATCACCATCGCGTCCATGCCGGCCCGCACGTCTGCGGAGGCATGACCATGCCGCCGGAGATCATCGTCTCGGAAATCAAGACGGCCCTTGGGATGAAGACCTTCTCCCTGGCCGGTCGTGGAAGCTGATCGGTTGGCAACGAAAGAGGCAAGAGCGGTCGAATAACGACCTCATGGCGGTTGGATCGCGAAAGCCGGTCTTCCGCAAGAAAGAAGGAGCCCCATGAGCAAAGAACGCATCAAAATTTCAGAAGCCCTGTATGACATCATGCCGTCGGATTATCAGGATCTCGTCAAGAGCGCTACTTACGGCAAGGAAGACCGAGGCTGGAAGGACATCGGCACTTCGAAGGAATTGATCGAGCAGCATTCACTGTGCGCCGGCTGTCCGGAATCCATGGCGTTCCGATACATCATGGCCTCGTTGCCGAATCCGGAAGACACCGTGATGGTCGGTTCGACCGGCTGCACCAGTCTCGTGTTTCCCATGGTGGCCGTTCATAACATCCATTCTCTCTTCGGCAACCAGAACGCCGTCGCGTCCGGTCTGAAACGAGCGTTGAGCGTCCGTTTCCCCGGACGAGTCAAGGACGTCGTGGTATTGGCCGGAGACGGCGCAACCGTCGACATCGGGCTGGACATGACGCTCCAGGCCTGGTTTCGACAGGAAAAATTCACGACCATCTGCTTCGACAACGAGCTGTACGCCAACACCGGAGGCCAAGAAAGCGGGTTGATGCAAAAGGGATTCGTCGCCAAGATGGCGCCGGTCGGCAAACTGTTCGACAAGGTGCGGCTGCCCGAGATCGCCAGAGAATCAGGCTGTCACTACGTCGTCCAGTGCACGGTCAGCAAGCCGTCGTTGATCGAGAAAGTCATTCGCAACGCCGTCCACGTTGCCCGCGAGATCGGGCCGACCTATCTGCAACTCTACACCCCCTGCATTCTGGAGATCGGGAAAAACAGCATGGAAGGGTTGCAAGAAATGCGCGACTCGGAGAAGCCGACCGAGCGGTTCGCCTATAAAGAATTCATCAGCGAGCCGGCCAAGCAACTGCTGGCCGAACTGGCGGCGAAAGAGAAAGAACGGAAGGCAGCAGCCAAACAACTGGCGGGCCAGGCGCCGGCCTAAATCAACCGCGAGGACCACGATGATCAAGAAACGACTCAACATCAGAATGTCGGGGCTGGGCGGACAGGGCGCCGTCACGGCGGCGCACGTCATGGCCATGGCCGCCAACCGAGACGGCAAGTTTTCCATTTCCAATCCGTTCTTCGGAGCCGAAAAACGCATGGCGCCGGCGGAGAGTTACTGCCGCATCGGGATCGAACGGATCTATGACCGTGGCGAGTTGGTGTTTCCCGACGTCATCGAAGTCTTCCACCCCCAGGTCATCACCATGGGGAAAAGCTACACCATGCCCTTTTATTCAGGCATCAAGGAGGGCGGGGTCGTCATCATCAATTCCGACCAACCTCTCTTGTCCGATGAAGATGTCCAACGGTTGAAAGATTTGAATGTGGCCGTTTTCTACATCGCCGGCACCGAACTCGCCATCGAAATCGCGGGCACCGAGTTGTCCACGAACATGACCATGATCGGCTCGGTCGCCGGTATCACCAAGTGTGTCTCGCTGGAAGCGCTCGACGGCGCCTTGCAAGAGCGTTTCGGCAAGAAATTCGTCGCATCGGGCGGAACGGCTTCGCTGGACGAAGCGATCAAGAAGAAATTCGCCAAGAAGGAAATGTTGCTGGCCAAGAACCTGGCCACCGTCAAGCGGGCCTATGAGCTGGCCAGCGAGTGGGCGGAGAAGAACAAGGTCGAATTGCGAGTCGGCAATCCAGCCGTCGCGGCATAATAAAAAAGGAAACACGTGGCATGTATAACGTCGCCCAAGTCATCGATGAAAAATGCACCGCCAAGAAGGGCTGCCGCCTCTGCATCATGTATTGTCCCGAGGCCAACTGCTTGGATTTGAACGTCACCAAGATGGTGGCCGAGGTCAATATCGACCGGTGCAAAGGGTGTGAACTCTGCGTGGTGGTGTGTGACGCAGCCAAGCACCACGCCATCGTGATGCAGGCCGTCAGCGCCAGCGGACACCTGATGGCAAAAAAGGGGGAATCGGCCGCCTTGGGACAAGCGTATCAAGGCTGAGCGATCCCGTACCGATCAAAAAGACCCCATGGCGCCCACGCTATGGGGTTTTTTGTTTGGCCTGCCGAGCGCCAATCTGAGGGAGTCAACATGGAAGACGAAGACAACGTCCTCGACGAACTGCTCAACGAGATCGGCGCCTTGCTGAACGAGTATCCAAAAGCCATTGAGCGGCGAGCCGCGGTGATCCAGGCCACCGGCAAAGATCCGGAGCTGGTTGAAAAACTGATTATGGCCGCGCACACGATGCGCGACAGCGGGAACCTGTACCTTACCTGGGCCAGACACTATGCCGCCCTCGCCGACGGCAATACCGACGCCTCTTCGGATGAAGATGAAACCGAAGACTTTGACGTCTAAAATTTCGTTCCCCTCTCCCTTCGACATTTGTTAGAATGCAGCACCTCTCAACTGAACAATCGTTCCCCGGTAGCTCAGTTGGTAGAGCAGCCGGCTGTTAACCGGCTGGTCGCAGGTTCGAGTCCTGCCCGGGGAGCCAAATTTCGACGCAACACGGCCACTGTTCCCACGGGAAGCGGTGGCCGTTTCTTTTGCGGACTCTATCCGCTGTGGGAAAGATCCTCTTTGTTACGACGAGTCCGTCGTTCGCGACTACAAGGGTGCATTCCCCCTCGCTCTCGTTTTGTCACAGCAATACCGCTCAAATCCCAAAAGGGTGCAGAGGGAATGGAGCATGATTGAAAACGGCCCATCTCACGGATTGACATGGTTCAAAGCGCACGAGCTATGGAAGCCTTGACGAAACTCACCGATCCGTCCTCATAATGTCGTCCGCTCACCCATTCGTGCAAAGGAGACATCCTTTATGAGATCACACAAAACGCTCACAATCATCATGCGGTGCTGGATTGGAATAGGATGCTTGGCCGTCGCCATTGCCACCGGAGACGTCAGCGCCGCGTCGACCGCCGCGGAGAAGAAGCTGCTTGAGCGAGGTCGGTACCTGGCAATCGTGGCCGGCTGCAACGATTGCCACACGGCCGGTTACGCGGACGCGGCGGGGAAGATTCCGGAAAAAGACTGGTTGATGGGTGATCGAACCGGCTGGCGCGGCCCTTGGGGAACGACCTATTCGAGCAATCTCCGGCTTGCCATGCAGCGACTCACTGAAGAACAGTGGCTGCACGTGGCGCGCACGGTGGAGTTCCGGCCACCCATGCCGTGGTACGTCCTGCGGGAAATGACCGACCAGGATCTGCGGGCCATCTACCGATTCATTAAGAGCTTGGGCCCGGCAGGCGAACCGGCGCCGGCCTTTGTGCCGCCTGACCAAGAACCGCCGAAACCCTATATCCTGTTTCCAGATACTCCATGACCAGGAATTCTGAACCGGCGGCCGCCACTGCGGAGCCGCTTTCTCCTAGTCGGTCTTGCCGACAAAATGCAGCGGTCGTTGGCCGGCAAGATTCTCCGGCCGAATGATGTAGTCACCGGTGATAGCCGGTCGCCAGATGGATTTGGCTTTTTGCGTATCCCCGCCGGTCCCCAGCCAGACGATTCCCCCGACGATCGAGCCACCAATGGCATAGGCCGCTTTAAAGGTCCCGTAGGGCGCTGTGAGCAACCAGCTTGTGACCTGCAACGCCACGTTACCCGAAGCGGACGAAGATGTCTCTTCCGCAAACGCAGGCCCCCCGCTCCAGAGCACCATTCCCAACATAATCGTCACCGCAACCGCGCGCCATACATCGATTCGTTGCTTCTTGTTTCGCAATCTCATGAGCTGTATCTCCTTTTCAGAGGTGCCGAACGAGTTTTGGCCGCCAATTATACTCGGCGGGTGGGAAAGTTCCAGCCCTGCCGGGCACAATCCGTTTTCGCTCTGCGTCTCAATCGGCTTTTACGCTATGATGAAAGCGCCCATGATCGATCCGATTCCCCTCTACGAACCGCCACTCCTGCTACGCAACCCTCATCTCATGACGCTCGTACCTCGTTACCTGCCACGGGCCACATCACTGGCCACCCTGCCCCTGGAACCTCGGCTCTTCACCACGGAACCAGGCACGCAATTGCTTGGCTTCTGTCATTGGCAACCGCATCGAACGTCGGCTCCCTCGGTGGTGCTGGTGCATGGGCTCGAAGGGTCAAGCAGCTCGCGCTACATGCTCGGCATCGCGGCCAAGGCCTATCGCGCGGGATTCAACGTGGTGCGGATGAACCAGCGCAACTGCGGCGGCACAGAACACCTCTCTCCCACGCTCTATAACAGCGGCTTGAGCATCGATTACCGGGCGATTGTGCGGGAGCTCGCCGCGCAAGACGGCCTTGATCGCATCTGGCTCGTCGGCTACTCCATGGGTGGCAACTTGGTCCTGAAGGCTGCCGGCGAGCTGGGCAAAAATGAACCGGCATTGGCCGGTGTCGCGGCCGTTTGCCCGAACATTGACCCGACGGTCTGCGCCCGTGCGCTGGAGGAGCCGCGCAATTGGCTCTATCACCGGCATTTTTTAAACGGCCTCAAAGTCCGCCTCCGGCGCAAGGCTGCTCTCTTTCCCGGCAAGTGGGATCTGGCCCGCCTCAAGACCATCACCCGCATCAGCGAGTTCGACCACTGGTACACCGCCCCCGACGGGGGATACCAAAGCGGAGCGGACTATTACGACCGAGCCGGTGCCCGGCACGTGCTTGGGTCCATTGCTGTTCCCACCTTGATCATCACAGCCCAAGACGATCCCTTCATCCCCTACTCGATGTTCACCGTGCCGGTCATCCTTGACCATCCGTTGATCCGCTTGATCGATCCCCGGTACGGAGGCCATTGCGGATTTTATCAACGGAGGCGAAATGGGGAGGACGCCCATTGGGCGGAGAACCGGATCGTGGAGTTTTTACAGGACGGCAATCTCTAGCATCTCTCCATGACCATTGGGGCAACGAGGAGCCCCCATCGCCTGGAGCTTTGCTGGTTATCCAGTAGAGGAAGGGCTGACCAGTTCCTGGGGGTGTTCCAGAATGCGCTTGAGTTCTTTGAGAAATTGAGCCGCCACAAGCCCATCCAGAGCTCGATGGTCACAGGAGAGGGTGACCTTCATCCGTTGGCCAATGCGCATCGCGCCATCCACGACAACCGGTACGGTACGAATAGCCCCCACCGCCAGCGACGCGGCCTGCGGGGGCACAAGCACAGCAATAAAGTTCTCGACATCGAACATGCCGAGATTGGAGATGGAGAACGTCGCCCCGGTGTATTCGACTGGCTGTAACCGCTTGAGTCTGGCCCGCTCAATAAGTGACCGGGATTCGACTGTGATTGTCTCCAGCGACTTGGCGCCACAATCACGAATCACAGGGGTGATCAACCCATCCTCCATGCCGACAGCCACACCGATGTCAATGGTCGCATAGCGCCGAATCGCATCTCCGACATACGAGACATTGATTGCAGGATGCCGCTCCAGCGCCAGG
Organism: Nitrospira sp.; assembly: GCA_024331085.1. GTDB lineage: Bacteria > Nitrospirota > Nitrospiria > Nitrospirales > Nitrospiraceae > Nitrospira_D. Next base: position 25,661 of record JANDJG010000025.1, read on the forward strand.
GCTGTTGCCTTAATGATCAGGTCGGTGGCAGTGGGACGGAACGGTCCCTCCCGATTCAACTGCTCCCGGAGTTGCTCGGCCTCGTCCATGCCGATCTCGGTCGTCACATAGAAGTGCGGCACGGGAGCCTTGCTCTGGACCATGGTCCGTGCAATGGCCTTGCGCATTTGGCTGAGCGGCTGATCCGTTCCAGAAGGCAACGCTTCCGCTACGGATGCTGAAGCAGGCGCCGCTGTGGGCGCCGCCCGGAGCACATCTTCTTCCACAATCCGTCCGCCTGGACCGGTCCCCACAATAGCCGACAAATCGACCCCCCGTTCCGCTGCCAGGGCTCTGGCGCGGGGGGAAGCAGGCGGGCGAGCCTCTGTTTCTCTCGAAGTCATGGACGGCCTAGGAGCGGAATATGCTGAGGAGGGTGGGGCAGCGGTGGCGGCCGCAACTCCTGGGGCAGGAGGTGTGACCGGAGATGGTGACGGCGCGGGAGCCATCTGCTCCGTCAAGGCCGCCGTGATGTCCTCATCAGCCTCGGCAACCACAGCCAGCAGGGTACCGGAAGGAACCGTTTCCCCCTCGGGCACCACGATTTTGCGCACGATGCCAGAGGCAAACGCCTCAAGATCCATGACCGCCTTGTCGGTTTCAATCTCGGCAATGACCTCTCCCGCTTCGACTCGCTCTCCTTCCCGCTTTTTCCAGGCGACCAACGTCCCTTCTTCCATCGTATCGGTGAGTTTGGGCATCACCACGCGGCTCGCCATGGTCTTCCTCCCTTTAGCAAAGCGACTTCACCGCTTGAATCACACGAGACAGATCAGGGATAGCGGCATCCTCCAACGGCCGACTATAGGGCATGGGCACATCTTCGCCCGTCACTCGCACGATCGGGGCATCGAGGTAATCAAACGCCGCGGCATAGACGCTCTCAGCGATTTGCGCGCCCAATCCACCAAAACGCCATCCCTCCTCGACAATGACCAAGCGACCGGTCTTCCGCACGGACGCAACTATTGGCCCCAGATCGAGCGGTTTGAGCGTGCGGGGATCGATCACCTCACTGTCAATCCCCTCTCGGCTTAACTGTTCGGCCGCTTCCAAGGCGAGCAAGAGCATTTTCGAGTAGGCCACCACCGTCACATCTTGCCCTGGACGTTTGATCTCCGCGACACCGATGGGAATGGTGTATTCACCCTCCGGCACCTCCCCCTTCGTACCGTACAATAACTGTGCTTCGATGAAGATGACGGGATTGGGGTCTCGAATCGCACTTTTGAGCAGTCCCTTCGCATCACGCGGCGTGGCCGGCGCGATGACTTTAAGCCCCGGCACATGGCAAAACCACGCTTCCAAACTTTGTGAATGTTGGGCGGCTAACTGGTGGGCGGCACTGCCGGGTCCCCGGATCACCATCGGCACCGACAACTGCCCTCCCGACATATACCGAATTTTGGCGGCATTGTTGACAATCTGATCGAGCGCCACAATGCCAAAGTTCATCGTCATGAGTTCGACGATCGGCCGCAATCCCGCCATCGCTGCTCCGATGGCCAGGCCGGTGAAACCGGCTTCGGTGATGGGGGTGTCGATCACGCGACGGGGGCCAAATTCCTCGATGAAGCCCTTGCTCACCTTGAAGGCCCCCTGGTAGTAGGCGACCTCCTCGCCGATGAGAAACACCAGCGGGTCGCGCCGCATCTCTTCCCGCATCGCCTGATTGAGCGCCTCCCGATAGGACAGCACCATGGCACTGCTCACTTCATCAGCCCATCCTCGTGCAGGTCAGCCGCTGCGGGGAACGGGCTTTCCTCCGCAAATTTGATTGACGCGGCGACCACTGCTCCGACCTCTTGTTCTAGGTGCTTGAAATCAGCTTCACTGGCAAGGTTCTGACTGAGCATGGTCTGTTTGAGGAGCAGCAACGGATCACGCTTGCGGTACTCTTCCACCTCTTCCTTGGTCCGATAATGGCCATGAGCCGGATCGGCCATGGAATGGCCCATGAACCGATAGGTCTTAGCCTCGATGAAAAAGGGTTCTCCCGTCGCTCGCACCTGCTCGACCACTCGTCGCATGACCGATCGCACGGCCAACACATCCATCCCATCCACCTGTTCAGCGGCAATGCCGTAGGAACGGGCCGTTTCGGTGATATCCGTGTAGAGGGCCACCGCCCGTTCGACCGGTGTCCCCATACCGTAGCGGTTGTTTTCACAGATGAAGATGACCGGGAGCTTCCAGAGGGCCGCGAGATTGAATGCCTCGTGTGCCTGGCCACTGGGAAGCGCCCCTTCTCCGAAAAAACAGACGGTCACCTGGTCGAGCGACTGATATTTACTCGCAAACGCCAAACCGGTCGCCAAGGGCAGGTGCCCTCCCACAATTGCATAGCCGCCCATAAACCGTTTTTCTACATCAACCAGGTGCATGGAGCCGCCCTTGCCTTTGCACAGACCGGTGGCCTTGCCGAACAATTCGGCCATCACCTTCCCCGGATCGGACCCGCGCGCTAGACAATGGCCATGGTCCCGGTAAGCGCTGATGACATAGTCATCCGGCCGCAGAGCCGCAATCGCTCCCACCGCAACCGCCTCTTCACCAATGTACAAGTGAAGAAATCCCGCAATCTTGGCCAGTGCGTACATCTCCGCCGACTTTTCTTCAAATCGCC
>JANDJG010000116.1:0-4739 GCA_024331085.1 Nitrospira sp.
AATACGAGCAACGCCACGACAACCGCGATCAGCGCGACGACAATACCCTGCATCGTCATGGTTGAGTCTCCGCCGCTTCCAATTTGGGCGCCGGCTTGGTCAGCCGGTCCAGGGGAAGATAGGGCAAGACGCGATCGCCGCCCTTCCCGTCGATGATGACCTTTTCCATGTTCGGGAGGATTTCTTCCATCGTTTCAATGTAGATCCGCCTGCTGATCACGTCCTTGGCCTGTTGATACTCCTTGAGCGTGGCGAGGAATCGGTTGGCCTCGCCTTGGGCCCGGTTGACTCTGGCCTGTGCGTACCCTCTCGCGCGGTTGACCAATTCCGCCGCTTCTCCCTTGGCCTTGGGGATGATGTCATTGCGATATCCCTGCGCCTGGTTGATCAGTTTCTCGCGGTCTTCCTTGGCGTTGGTCACGTCCTTGAACGCTGCGGCTACCGCCTCCGGCGGATCCACGTCCTGGAGCTGAACGGCGGCCACTTGGACGCCGGCGTGGTATTCATCGAGAATGCTCTGGAGCAAGGTCATGGTGCCTTGCTGGATTTCGGCCTTCCCCGTGGTCAGGGCTTCGTCGATTTTGCTTTTACCGACCACTTCTCTCATCGCGGCCTCGGCGGCCTTGCCGATGGTCTCATGAATATCCGCGACGTTGAACAGATAGTCGGTTGAGTTTTTGATTTTATATTGGACGATAAATTCCACTGCCAGGATGTTCATGTCGCCGGTCAACATAAGCGCTTCTTGCGGCACCATTTGTTGTCGACCTTGGAGATTGGTCCGGAACCCGACTTCCACGCGATGAAGCTTTTCCACTTTGGGTTGAAGGACGGTTTCGATCAGCGGAATTTTGAAGTGGGGCCCCGGTTCCACAGTGCGGACGGGTATCCCGAACCGCTTGACGACTCCTTCTTCATCGGGGGCCACAATGAAGATGCTTTGCCAGACGAAGAGAATCAGCAGGGCGGCGACGATGATGTTGACCATGCCGCCCGACGGGAGCTTAACCCCTCCCGGCGGAAAAAGATTCTTCAATTGCGCCTGGGCCTGCTTGAGGGCTTCTTCCAGTGGGTCTTGTCGTCGGCTCCAAGGGTCTTTGGGGTCCCACACCATAAAAGAAACCGCTCGCTCTGTGTCGTGGTAGCTGAAGGAAGTCTGGATAACGTCAACTTAGCAGAAGGAAAGAAGCAGGGGCAACCCTAAAAAACCAGGGCAAAGATCCGGCATGCAAGACCGGCGAGACAGGCCGATACCGGCAATGTGACGATCCAGGCGAACACCATGTCGCGAACGGTCGGCCACTGGATTGTGCGAACGCCGTTCCGGAAGCCGATCCCGATAATGGCGGAGCTGCTGACGTGCGTGGTCGAGACCGGCAACCCCATGATACCGGATAAAAGAACCAAAGAAGACGTCGTCAGATTCGCCGAGAGTCCTTCCACGTGATCCATTTTCGTTACGCGCTCGGCCAGCACCGTCGTCACCCGGAGTCCCGCCAGATAGCAGCCGAGCCCCATGGCCAACGCGACTCCCCCGAACCATGCAAACGGTGATGCGCCGCCTGGCCCTGCTGCGGACATGGAGCCAAGCAGAAGCATCGCCACGATCTTCGGCACGTCGTTCATCCCACGGGCGAACGACGCCAGACCGCTGGAAAGCCAATGCGCCGTATCCAGTCCCAGTACAAGCCCTCGCAAGCCGGTCCGGTCACAGTGCGACGGGACGTCGGCGACCGGTCGGCCGAAGGTCGTCGTTTGAAATAGGGTTCTGGTGCCGCCGTGCGCGTCGATGGTCACTAAGGCTCGGGATGCCGGCATGACGCAGAGACAGCTTCCTTCCCATCGTGTTGCTGCGTGACGCATTGCCGGATAGAGAAGAAAAGAGACGGCCAGAGCCAGCAGCGGGCCGAGCAATAGCGGCAGAGCGACTTTCTTGGCGATGGCCGGCCAGAGCAATACCTCGGAGGGCAAGACGGTCAACCCCGCTCCCACGATGGCCCCGATCAATGCATGGGTCGTTGAAACAGGAAGGCCGGTGCGTGATGCGAACAAGATCCAGACTATCGTTCCGGTCAAGATCGACAGAACGGCGGTCGGCTGAAATATCGTGTCGGGCTGAACAAGGCCTCCGCTGAAGGTCTTGACCATCGCTTTGCCGATGAACGCCGAGGTCGCGGCTCCGGCGACGGTCCAGTATAGTTCCCCAGAGGATGGCGGTCTTGTATTCGGTGACCCCGCTTCCCACGAGCGTGGCGACGGACTTCGACACGTCGTTGGAGCCGTTGGCGTAGGCCAGAGCCAGGACAAGGAAGAAGGCGAGCATCTCCATGGCGATCGGTCAGATGGAAGACATCGCCCGCGAGGAGCGCGTTGGCGTTCGCTGCCGCAGGGCCTGCAATCTGAGCCTTGAGTGATTCATCCGGTCACACTCCCGCCGCATGAGGAGCCTGTTCCCGCGGTGCAGCCATAGCAGTGGTTTCTCGTCATGATCTGACGTCGGTGGAGTCTCGCCGGATCGAAGTCGCGAATATGCTGCGGCGCGCCAGGAGAGACCGGCAAATCGAGCATTTGGTTAAAGTCGCAGTCGTACAACGTCCCGTCCCAGCCGACCGACAGGGTGTGCCGGCACATCACGCCGGCTGCGGCTACGGGATTGAACGCGTTCGCCAGCCGTGTCATGTACTGTTCGTAGTTGCCGCTTTCCAGCAAGAACGCGAGGAAGCGGCTGATCGGCATATTGGTAATCGTATAGAGCCGGTTGAATTCGACACCGTGCTTGATTGTGAGTTCGCGCTTGAACTGCGCTTCGACGGCCGACTGTTTGGGCGGCAGAAAGGCGCCGACGGGGTTATGGACCAGATTCAGGACAAGTCCACTCTCCGGCCGGCCGTAGCCGGCCTGGTTGAGCAGGCGAAGCGCCTCCATTGATTTCTCAAAAACTCCCTCACCCCGCTGCGCGTCGGTGCGGTCGGCTCGAAACGACGGCAGAGAGGCGATGATCTCGACCCGGTGCTCGGCCAGAAAGTGAGCCAAGTCCGCTTGTGACGGAAGCAGCAGGACCGACAGGTTGCACCGATCGATCACGTGACGACCCAGAGCACGGGCCTGTTCGACCAACCGGCGAAAGTTGGGATTGAGTTCCGGAGCCCCGCCGGTGAGATCCACCGTGGGAATGTCGGTCCGGGCCAAGGCGTCCAGGCACTGTTCCGCCGTCTCCCGCGACATGCTCTCCGGTCGATCGGGTCCCGCATCCACGTGGCAGTGACGGCAGGTCTGGTTGCAGAGTTTGCCCATGTTGATTTGAAGAACAGTGATGCCGGTGGCATGAAGCGGAAAGAGCCCGGCCTCGCGAAGCCGAAGGTCAAAGGGCGACGGACCGGAAGGGCGATCAAGAACCTTCAGCTGTTCGGCCGGCGAGGCCAGCGGGCTGCTTCGGCCAAGCAACGTCAGGGCCATTTAACAACAGCCTCCCTCTGGCGCACACACAGCGACCGATCCACCAACCGGCTGCCCGGCACGATTCAGAATCGCGAAGTGGGGGGCATAGCCCTCGGTTTGCAACACGGCCAGAGTCTTGGAACAGATTTCAAGAGGCTCTCCTCGGCGATACACATGATGATCGTCGTCGGCCGCTTCCAAGAAGGGGCCGGCCAACAGGGCGTAATGACCTTGCCAGGTGCAGGGTGTCTGAGCCGGCAGCACGGCCTGCCAGCGTGGGTCGGTGGCGTCAAGCCGAACTGCATCAGCCGTGAGGAGAAAGTGGTTCGCCAGCGCGGGAGTGGACAAGAGCCAGGTGTCTTCCGCTGTGATCGGTTGCGGGATGCCGCGCCGGTACGTGGTGCCGCGCTCGTCCATCACATGACTGAACGGACCGCGCAAAGTGGCGTACTGAAGAGGCGACGACGCAGCCGGCGCAGGCTGTTTGTAGCCGGTCAAGGTGACGGAAAAAAAATGAATCCCGTCGATTGCACGCCAGGGCGAGAACTTGACCAAATGGATGCCCAGAAAGCCGGCATCCGTCAGGCCGTTCATATAATCCGTCAGCGTCAACGCCCCGGACAAACAATCACCCCATTTTCCCGCGTCATGGACGAGATATTGCGGCACGGTCTGATCCGACACGATGTCGGAAATGGTAAATCGCCCGCCCGGTTTCGCCACCCGGAACATTTCGCCGAACACTTTGCGCTTGTCCGGAGCCAGATTGATGACGCAGTTCGAAATGATGAGATCGATTGTGCCGTCCTCGACCGGCATGGCATCGACCAGGCCCTTGCGAAATTCCACATTTGACGAGGGATAACCAAGGTTGGCCGCCACAATCGGCGCGTTCCGCCAGGCGATGTCCAGCATCACGTCGGTCATGTCGATGCCGATCACGCGGCCGTTCGGGCCGACCAGACGTGACGCTTCAAAACAATCGATCCCGCCGCCGGACCCGATGTCCAACACGGTCTCATCCGGACGGACCGTGTCGAGTCCGGCCGGCGTGCCGCAGCCGTATGAGATCCGGAGCACCTCTTCCGGAATAAAGGTCTTGAGCCGTTGCATGTCGTAGCTCGTGGGGCAACACATCTGCTCGCCGGTGGCGGCGGCTCTGGCGTAGCGATCACTGACTTTTTGGGTGATGGCATCAATCGGCATGGCGGCCTCCGTTTTTGATCTGATGGAACCGAGCGGGCTCGGTCACGCTTATGTATCAACCCCTCGTGCGCCGGGTCAATCGGGGAGCGGGGGAT
>JANDJG010000116.1:4839-6613 GCA_024331085.1 Nitrospira sp.
CTGACTTTTTGGGTGATGGCATCAATCGGCATGGCGGCCTCCGTTTTTGATCTGATGGAACCGAGCGGGCTCGGTCACGCTTATGTATCAACCCCTCGTGCGCCGGGTCAATCGGGGAGCGGGGGATATATGGTGCCGCGGTTTAATTATAGAGGTGGAGTCGGTTTTGAGGGGTCAATCTTACAAGTTGGAGGCTTCAGACAATGGAAGGAGCCCCCTGTCAGGCGTATAGGTCGGGTAGTCCGTAACAGTTGTTAGCATTCCGGTTGTCGTATGGGATAGGCTCACCGGCTGAATGAGGGACCTGTTTTCTCGTTGTTCCTGCTCACAGGATGAGCCCGCTCCATATGTGAGTGACAAGGTGCCGATGAAGAAAGAGGCAACGTGTCCTAGCCATCCTCATCATCTGGCCAATGGTCGGGCTTCCCTTCCTGTCGCCGCTGGATGGCCCGCTGAAAGACTTCGACCGTCTCCCTCTGCTTATCGTTGAGATGTTCGATGGGAAGCTCGGCCACCTTCCTTGCTAACGTCTCGACGGAAACAAACTCTTCGATGGTCGTCAGATGGATTTTCCAGTTCTCCCGCGGCGCAGAGTCACCCGTACTAAAGGACAGAGATCGAGAAAGACATGCGGTAAGAAAAGAGAGAACGCCTTCCCCAGAGCTGATGAACCGTTCTACCCATTGACGAGGTTTTTCAGATGAGTCCCATTTCTTCCAGCAGTAAAGGATGCGTAGCGGCCGGGGGTGGCGTGCAAGGACTCCGGAGCCGGCAGCGTCCTCGATCTTTTTCACACAGACTTGTTGAAGCTCTCGCAAATCAGCATCGTTCACATGAAGAGCGTTGTTCTCGGCAAGTTCAGCCAGAATCGGGAAGTAAAGACCGGTCGAAGTTTTCACAGCTTCTTTGAGGATCTTGACTCGTGTGCCGAGATCGGACACCTGCTTTAAATGCCCCCGAATGATGCGGGACACACGCCTGTCCGGGGAAATTGCAAAGAAACCACCTTGGTCTTTTGACAGTTCGTCACCGATATCGAACAGCGCCGTGATAAACGGAACGGCATATTGCAGGTCGATCGCTTGCACGTGGGTTTCCAGATAGTCTAGTGTGGCACCTAACAGGTTACGCTCGTTAAGCGCACGGAATTCTTCGACTAGGTCTTCGCGGTTACCAACGAGCGACAGGACCCGATCAAGCTCCGCTTGGGAAATGTCTCTCTCAGGGATCGCGAGATGGAAATACCGGTCGAACATATCGGGGTGGCATAGACGCAGCTCCCTAAACCACTCCTCCTCAAAGTCATAGCTATACATGGATCTGCCAACCGGCGGGAAGAGTGCTTTGACTATCTCGCGGGCTTGGTCGCGTTGTAAAGCCGCTTCGACTATGGACTCAATGAGTTTTTTCGTTCGCTCGTTCTGATTGTGTGAATCATGAGCAGGGGCACGGGAGCTCGTGAGTTCTCGTTTCGCTCCCGGAAGCCTTTGGTACACCGCCGGCTCAAACACGCGAAGCACTTCCAGCGCGATAAGGTCCACTAAGTTCACTTCGAAGCCGGCTGTACTCCGAAACAGCGAAACGTGAAACGAGAGGGAGGCCAGATAGCGGTACACATCACGTAGCGTTTGGAAGTAGGGGCGAAGGGCTCTAATTACGCGGGAGGTCCCCGCCCGGAAGGGCGGGGGTGTGAGCAAGGTCCGGTGTCCTGCGATATGCTGAGAGCCGATGAAGCTCCACAAAGCGGCGCACACGGTCTACAAGACGCAATATC
>JANDJG010000117.1:0-2573 GCA_024331085.1 Nitrospira sp.
AGCTTCGCAAGGTCGGGACCGCTTCGGCCACGGCGAGCTACACACCTCGATTCTGACCGACTACGTACGACCACCGCGCCGTTCCCCTCGGGCTTTCTTGCGAGAGAGAAACCGAGAACGTGCGTTGAGACCTGCAATTACTCCAACCCTTTTCGCTGCGACTTCAAACGCCCCCTCCGTTTCTTGCTTGCGATTCGCCGTTCACGGGATGTGTGGGTGGGGACGGTCGGTGTGCGCTTTTTTCGAGGAAAGATCGCTTTCCGGATCAAGGCCAGCAATCTGGCGACGGCCTCCTCCCGATTCCGTTCGCGGGAACGATGCTCCTGTGCTTTGATCGTAATCACACCGTCGCCTGAAATTCGATGGTCCCGCAGCTCCAACAACGCTTGTTTGCAGGAAGGTGGAAGCGAGGAAGCTCTGATATCGAATCGCAAGTGAACGGCGGTCGACACCTTATTGACGTGCTGCCCCCCGGCTCCTTGAGCACGTACGGAGTGGATCTCGATTTCAGAATCCGGGATGGCGACATGGGACGCAATCCGCAACATGCCGGGTAGCTAACCACAAGAGCCCATCCCGCGCAATGCCTGGCCCCGGCTCATGTTTAAGCTGTCGTGACGGCGATTCAAGCCGGCATTTGCAGCAGGCGAATTCGAGACATGCAGAAGGAGGCCTTGCGATTTCTGATGGGTGAAGAGTACCCTGTTGCGCTCAAGTGGCCGGTTCGGGCTGGTCGCGTTTGCACACATCATCCGCGCACGACGGTCCTACCCAGGCGAAGGCCGACGCAAGACGATCAACCTCTGTCGGAAGGAAAGAAAATGCCTATGGAACGAATGGGTGTGGGGCAAAGACACCGTCACGCGGTACATATGGTTTGGATTGTGACGCTGTGGGTGTTGATCGTGCTCGGCGCGCCTCCCGCGCAGGCCTATACGGAGCTGGGCCCCAATACGAAGTCGGACTTTCGACTGTGGACGCCGGTTTATCTGACTGTGAAGTTGCCCGCCTCGTTTCTCGCCTATATGGAGGTCAACCCTCGTTTCGCGGACGATGTCACAAATCTCGACCAATTGTTGCTCCGCCCGGCGATCGGGTATCAATTAACGGAACATGTCTCCATCTGGCAAGGTTACGCATGGGTCGGCAACTATAATCAGCCGGCGGGGCCCCGGTTCTTCGAAGAGAATCGCATCTATCAGCAGGTCAATTATCTCCACAAATTTTCGCATCTCAAATTCCTCAGCCGAACCAGATTGGAAGAACGGTGGATCGAGCATGCCGACGGCACGGCCGTGCGTTTTCGCCAGATGTTTCGGGCGGATGTCCCGATTCCACAAGCCCCTACCTGGGCCGTGGTCATGTATGATGAGGTCTTCGTCAATCTCAACACGGTCGGCACGGTCACAAGCAAAGGACCGGAGGCCGGGTTGGACCAGAACCGATTCTTTCTCGGCATCAATAAAACCTTCAATCAGCACGTCAATGTCGATCTCGGCTACCAAAATCAAATGATCAACAACCGAAAACTTGAAGGCAACGCCAACCTGATCAACCACATGCTGCTGTTGCAGCTCTGGATCAATTTATAACAGCCCTCACCAAGGCTTTCTCGCCTGTCACGGATGGAATTTTCTAGAAACGGCCTCGGCTGGGAATCCCGATCGATGAGCACGCAGTAAGAAAGGAATCGTCGGCTACCGCAACTCGGGCAGGCGGTCGATGATGCGAAGACGGACGTCGTCGCCGAGCTGGATTTGAACCATCTTGGTCGCGAGGCTGTCGCGGATCTGCCTCACCTCTTGAACGGTAAATTGCAACTGCCCCCCGCAACGTTCGACCAGGTGATAAATCAGCAGAGACGTCAGGTAGTGAACGTCCTCGTCGCTGGCGTGTTCGCTGAGGTTGATGATTTGAGCCATTGATCGGTTCGCACCCTAGGATGGGGCAGTTATGACCGATCCGCGGATGGTTCTGCAATGCCCCAAACGTAGGGGGTCGCTTCGGGCTATGCACGGTGAGGAAGAAATGGAAGACGACTCTACCGGAGTTTTTCAGCCGGCGTATCAGCGCCTGGGCATCCTCGATGTGTCTTGAGCCGCCGCGGCGGAGGTTCAAGACCAGCGTTTATCGCAGGGCGAAGGCGTGGGACTTCGCAGGGAAGGTTACCCAGTTGCCGACCGGCTCATAGCGGACAAATTGACCCGTGTGGATGTCCAGGACGATGAGATGGAGCCACCGGTTGTCGAAAAGATGTCGTAGGTTCTTATGACGCTGCACGATGGAGCTGACGAGAGCGGGCCGACCTTCGACAACGAAGGTGAGGCGCATAGGCTCATGAAGCCAGACCATTTGAAACGGGAGCCCTGTTCGGAGGTCGCCGTGAGCCCCCGCCATCACACCGACCAAGCCGCTCACGTTATGTAAAACTTTCGTTCCGCTTCCGTAGCGACCATTGTCCACCCGGGAGAAATAGTACTCGAGCCCGATCCCGGCGCAAACCGGTCCGACGGCGGTTAGGATACGTTCCAAGATCACTCCATCAGGATCCTCAAACGCATTGTAGGATTGGA
>JANDJG010000117.1:2583-6611 GCA_024331085.1 Nitrospira sp.
CGCACGGCGATCAAGGTTCAATCCCCTGGAAAGGCTCCGCCGACCGACGATGACGGATGCATTCGTGGCATGGCCCCATTCGGCGTACACCTGGCTGAAGTCGACGGACCGCCGCTCGACGTGGCGAAGGGCCCCAACCGGCCGGACATTCGTCGGCGCCAGCGGAAGAAGTCGGCAACGTTCTTTGGCATTGAGCGCACGAGCTTCGTCAAGGTTCCGAACAAGCCGGAAGAAATCATCTCGATGAGACGCTGGAATCCGCTCCGTTTCAAAAAACGTGATATCGTCCGACGCCGTGTTATGTTGCGCGCCGATGAAGTATGTGTCATCGGGAATGGCAATGCCGCGATCGCGTAACGCGCTCCGTACGTCCGGCTTGTTGGCCATGGCGGCCAATGCGCGGGCGTTCGGGCCTCCATGCTTCCCGCCGCACGCTCCACAATCGTAAGCGGATTCATGAGGGTTGTTCTGGCTTGTCGAGCCATGGCCGAGCACCAGCACCAACGGGGCGAAGGTTTTCGTCAAGCCGACCAAGCGTAATTGACCTTCGACGAGGCCGACCTGTTGCTCCAAGGAGAAGCCCAATTGCTCGGTGCGGTGACCCGACGTTTCAACGGTGGGTGAGGTGTCGATCGTCAGCCTGGTTCGGACCGGCCGCACGAACAGATCGTGAAGGCGGTGCACGGCCAGCTCGAATCTTCTGGGCAACAGCGTCTTTCCAAGCAACACGACGGCCATGACGGACGCCGCGAGATCGATAACGAAATACGACGTCAGGAAATTCTTCTTGAGCGATTTGAAGAGGTGTTCCAGGAATGCAAGCCAGCGTTGCCGGCCGAAGGTATGCTCCCACTGTGCGAGTTGATCCGGCGCCGGCTCCTCCTTCACAGAATGAGTCGGGGTTACCACGATAGGACACAGGGGTGTGACCTTGTGATCCCCTATGGATGAGTAATTCATCACGACGCCGAAAAACCCGGCCGTTCCAAAAGTCTCGTAATTCGGGTTCAATGACTCGATGTGTCGTCTGATGCTCTCTTCCCGCTCGTCTATGCAAAAGATCAGTTGCGCATGCGGGCGATCCTGCGGTCGGGGAGGACCAATCTTGTTTTGCGCCAGGCGGTCAAGGAGTTCGCGTTGGTAATGTCCCTCGTAAGCGGTTTGCCAAATCGGCCCATGGGCGGAGGACGGAAATTTATCGAGCATCGCCAGTAAACGATCTCCGTCACTGGGCGAGAGTTTGCGCAAGCCTCCTGCGGAAAGCCCAAGGAGTTGACTCAAGTGGAAAAGCCGCCAGGCGTGTTGGCAGGCCGTGGGGAGCGGGTCCCGTCCCAAAGCGGTGGCCTGCCGATATTTCCAGACCATTTCCGCCGTTCGAATCCATCGATCGCGATTGCTCTGTGGATTTGCACGCAACAAGGATCGACAGCGGGATTCCAAATAGTCGGGGAGTCCTCCTCGGAAGAACTCGCGTCGCAGATAGAATTCGTAGGGATGGTCGCGATGCAAATCGTGGAGCTTGGGGACCGTCCCCTCAAGTCCCCATATCTCTCGGCAAGCCCGCTTGATCAACATTGATTCGCAAAACAAACGGACGGCCAGATACTCGACGAGATCGATGTGTTCCTCAATCTGTTTGAAATGCAGGGGGTGGTGTTCACGCCACTTCACCAGCGCGGCCCATCCGGACAGTTTGAGCAACCGTCGACTCAAGTAAGGAGCATGATGCTGCTCGGGAATCTGCAGCGACCGCAGCGTGTGGAGAAGGCAGTCTTCCGGCCGTTCCGGCAGGTTGAGCACGGCTTCGTGCCAGCCGTCCACTTCTCCAAGCCCCAACGAGAGTTCTTCGGTGGCCAGCTTTCTCCAGGCGCGATAAAAACCCAACTGTCGATACGGCATGGACCAACCGGCGATGCCTTGATCGAGAAAGGCTCCGCACCACTTGATCATATACCGGTTGACGCATTCCGTGATGTCGACGCCGGTGATGTCGTACAGAAGCTCGCTCAACGTCAAACTGTGGCCGACACGTTCCATCGTGGCGGTTAAATCTTCGCGGGAATGTCTGACGAGCCGCTCGCGGGGATCGAAATGGTGGAGATCCGCCAGCAACTGACGACAGGCGAAGATTCTGTTGCGGTGCTCGAGCAAGCGTCGGAGCGCATCGTAGGCGGACCGAGTCAACTCAGTCTCACGGAGCCCTTCTCGGACGGTACCGCAAAACGTGGTTTCAAGATCGTCGTGAGAAGGGTCCGACAGCAGAGTGTCATCCCACTCGTTCACCTCTTCCTGCAAGGCTTCCCACGCCGTGAGCGTCAATCCTTCATCGGTCAGCCCGCCAAGGATGCGGATGCGGCGTTCTTCAGCTCGAAGATCCACTTTGGGTGAGGAGAATTCGGCTTGAAGAGACGACCGGATGGTATCCGTGATCCGGACCCGCACATGGTTTCTGAGGAAGTTCCTCCACGGTTCCTCTTCGGTGCTGACGGATGGGTTGATGAACAAAGGTCGGTCGCAGATCTGTTTCCAAGTGCGCCAGTCGAATCCTCCGCGCACGCGAAGTTCCCCCAAGATCCGTACAAGGCCGGCCGGCGAGCTGATGTCGCCCTGGCGCAGTTTTCTTAACCTGGACTCCGCGTCGGCCGTCAAGGTGAGAGGCGGAAGGTCGTGATGAGAGTCCCCGGTTTGGCGGGGGCGAACGAGACCCAAAAAGATGGCTCGGTGCCGCTGCCGTTGGCGTCCTACGGAATTCAGCTCTTCCTCGATGGCGGTGCGAATCTCTGCCGTGAGGGGCAGAGGCGCTCCTCCGTCACGTTCAACGGCGAGAATGCGGCGATAAAGGGCATCTCGCCGAGCGGCGAGGCAATCGTTTTCGATGAGTGTTTCAGGATCGGAGGGAGAGAGCGGATCATCCAATCCTCGCGCGGCCAGCGCAGCATGCCAAAGACTTATGGCTGCATAGGCCTCCACCTGCTGCTCGCAGCCCGCTCGAATGCCGGTATACGTCCCATTTACGCCAAGATGGCGGGGGACGACTTCTCGCAGGAGTTCACACTCCAATTGCAGCCATCGAGTTTGTAGGATCAGTTGAAGAGTCGTTGAAAAGAGGCCGATGTTATACAGGTGACGATTGATACAGCGACGGTATCCCTCTTGTCGTTCAGGAGGAATCTCCAGAGACGCGAACCAGCGCTCCAACTGAACGACAGTCGAGGTACCTGGGTGCTCAGGCACGGTCTTGGCGGCGGAGCCGAATTCCTGGAGGAGTTGTTTGCGCACGCGGCCGGGAAGATCGATATGACAATGGACTTGCACCCATTCCGCCAGTGTCCATTCACGACCGACTCGATCCAAACTCAGGCGAAGCTCGCTCATGGCTTTGGTTAGAATGGCGGCTTTGGTGTCGGAAGGCAGATCGGGACGAAGGCGTCTCGTCGCCCCTTCGCGATGAACTTGCCAGGAAAGGTGGGCCGGCTCCAGCGGTTCAACGCCATACAATAGATGCAGACGCGCCACATCCTGCAATCGAATGATTCGGTCGTCCTCAACAATGACTCCGTCCAATGATTCGTCGGATCGCCAGGGGGCAAGCGCATCGCTCAAATCACGGTCGGTAATGCGGCCTTGGCGATAAAGCCGGCGGAACTCTTCGTTCGGCAAATATCCGCGTCCGCCGAGCAATCGTTCGGCGGTCGCTACCGCCTGGTCAAACGGGAGATGCTCAAGGCTGTGGAGAGGATTGGTATGAACAAACGTGCTGATCGGTCCCTGCTCATGCAGCAGCTCGGCAGCATGCGCGACTTTGGAGCGAAGGCTTTGGCGATCTGCATCGTTAATGATACCTGAAGAGTGGGGAGGAGAGAAACTTGCCTTGTCGGAAGACCCGCTATCGATTTGTGATTCATCCATCGGAGGTCGATACCCCCCTACAGAAGGTGGTAACTACGGCCTCAGTTGACTTTGCTTTCCTGAATGGAAAACAACAACGGGGGCGCATTTTAGCGCTCCAATGGGGCAGGATGTCAATA
>JANDJG010000118.1 GCA_024331085.1 Nitrospira sp.
GGCGTAACCGAAATACGGGATGACGGCCGTGATGCGATTCGCCGACGACCGTTTCAGCGCGTCGATGATGATCAACAGCTCCATCAGCGAATCGTTGACCGGATGACAACAGGACTGTACGACGAACACGTCCGCGCCGCGGACGTTTTCCTCGATTTTGACCCGAATCTCTCCGTCGCTGAACGAAGAGACCGTCGCCTCTCCGAGCTTCTGCCCCAGATACGCGCAAATTTCCTGGGCGAGCGCGAGGTTGGCGTTGCCGGAAAAAATTTTCAACTCTCTGTTCATGGGGTGTTCCGGAATCGTCCGATCGGAGATTGTCTTCGGAGCTGGATTTCGTGACTCTTTTCCGTCGTTACCCGGCGAGCGCCGGGATCTTCCCGGTCTCTCTACGCTTCGCCCGGCGCAGAAGAGAAAAGGAAAACGCCTGCCGACTCTATCGAAAATCTCCGGTGGCTGTCAACTGACTCCGCACCGGACGTTTACAGAAGGCGGCGTACCGGACTGCACCCCGTAGGGGCGGCAAAGACCTTGTCCCGAGCCTCGGCCGGGTAGTCGCTCGCGGCTTGCCTGGCCTTGCGTTCATCAGGAAACACACCGAAAACCGTGGCGCCGCTGCCGGACAGCAGCGCGGCTTCGGCGCCCAGTTTCAGAAGCGTGTGCTTGATGGCTTGCAGGGCGGGATAGGCTTCAAACACCGGCTCTTCGAAGTCGTTTTCGGTCCTCTCAAGAACCTGCTCCCATGAAAGTCGCTGTTCCCGCCCGAGTGACGCATGGGCGTCGGAAAGCGGCCGCACGCGGGTGCGGCGGGAAGCCAGTGTTTGATAAGCCCATTTGGTTTCAATCGAGAAACCGGGATAGACGAGCACGATTCCTCGCTCCCCCGGGAGGTGAACGGAGCGAACCTCTTCCCCTCTCCCCGTTACGACGGCGGTGGGAGCGAAAAAAAAGAACGGCACGTCGCTTCCCAACGTTTGGCCGACCCGGGCCATGTCGGCCGCCGACCATTGCAAATCCAGCAATCGATTCAAGCCGACGATCGTGGCGGCCGCGTCGCTGCTGCCTCCGCCCAACCCCGCCCCCATCGGAATTCGCTTGGTCAGCATGATCTCGATTCCGACTCTCCGGCGGCAGCGGAGCAACACCGCTTCGGCGGCCCGGTAGACCAGATTGGTTCGATCGGCGGCCAAGGCAGGATCGTCGCAGTGCAATCGGATCTCATCGTGATGTTCATCGAGCCGGAGAGAAACCTCGTCCTCCAACCCGACGGTCTGCATCAACGACCAGAGGTTGTGAAATCCATCGGCGCGGCGGTCGAGTACGCGGAGGATCACGTTCACTTTGGCTGGAGCCGAAACGGTCACCGCGCAGGAAGGGGCCTGGTTTGATGCGGAGAGAGGCTTAGTCACGACCTCCTTTTATAGCATACTTCTCCAGTCGATAGCGGAACGATCTGGTGTTGAGGCGAAGGAGTCGGGCCGCCTTTTTCTTGACCCATTTCGATCGCTCGAGCGCTTTCAACAGCAAATCTCTCTCGATGCGGTTGACGAGCCCTTCGAGATCCACCCCCTCATCCGTCAATTCAAGAGGAACGAGCCGTTGCGGTTCCGGCGCGACGGGCCGATGGAGCCACCCCCGCACCTCCGCGTCGGTCACCGTCTCCCCCTTCGAAAAGGCGACCACCCGCTCGATCAGATTTTCCAACTCGCGGACGTTGCCCCTCCATTCGTGTTCCAACAGCACGCGCATGGCGTCCGGGCTCAGCGTTGGAACCGGCTTTCCGCTTTCCTTGGAGAACCGCTCAAGAAAGTGGTCGACCAACAGGGGAATGTCGCCGGTCCGCATCCGCAGCGGCGGGAGCCGGATCGGGATGACGTCCAACCGATAATAGAGGTCCTGTCGAAACGAACCGTCGGCGACCGCCTTTTCAAGATCCTTGTTCGTCGCGGCGACGATCCGGACGTCGACTTTGACGTCCTGATGCCCCCCCACTCGCCTGAATTCGCGCTCTTGAATGACCCGCAGCAGTTTCACTTGAATCGACGGCGGCGTATCGCCGATCTCGTCGAGGAAAATCGTTCCGCCGTCGGCCACTTCGAACAGGCCGACCTTGTTCGAGACGGCGCCGGTGAACGACCCTTTCATGTGCCCGAACAATTCGCTCTCCAATAACGTTTCCGGCACGGCGCTGCAATTGACGGCCACGAACGGCATCGCGCTCCTGGCGCTGTTATAGTGAATCGCCCGTGCGACCAACTCTTTGCCGGTTCCGCTCTCGCCGCAGATCAAGACGTTGCTTTGCCCCACCAGTTGTGAAAAGGAAGCCCGGCTCGCGATCTCGCGTTTGAGCAACATGTTCTCGGTCGTCAGCCGCCGCTTCTCCAACGCGTTGCGGATGATCAGTTGCACCTCGTCGATCTGAAACGGCTTGGTCAGATAATCGTAAGCGCCCTGCTTCATGGCCTCGACCGCCGATTCGGCGGACGCGAACGCCGTAATCACCAACACGACCGTCTCCGGGGCGGCCGACTTGGCGGCTTTCAACACCTCCATGCCGTCGATTTTGGGCATCCGCAGATCGGTAATCACCAGGTCGAAAATTTCCTTATTCAAGATCTCCAAGGCCTGTTCGCCGTCGGCCACGCTGGTGACGGTGTAGCCGGTCCGTTTGAGCATGATGCTCAGCACGTCCCGCAGGCTTTCTTCGTCGTCGACGACTAGGATCTTTTCCACGGCTCTCGCCCCTCGTGCCATAATCGCACCCCGGCGCCGGCCGGATGCGGCAAACAGACGACGAAACGGGTTCCCTCGTTTTCTCGGCTTTCCACCTTGATCCATCCCCCGTGCAAATCGACGATGCGATGCACGGCCGCCAGCCCCAATCCCGACCCATGGCTTTTGGTCGTAAAGAACGGCAAAAAGATCTTGTCCAGGTTTTTTTTCGGAATCCCTCCTCCGGAGTCTTGAAACGAGATTTCCACGACGTCCGCCCTTCGACCGCCGACATCCACTTTCCGGCGCCCGGTGGCGATCGCGAGTCGTCCGCCGTGCGGCATGGCGTCAAACGCGTTGACGGCGAGATTCCAGAACACCTGTTTCATTTGATCTTGATCGATTTGCGCCGTCAGGGCTTCGTCGCTGAAGGAGGTCTCGATGCTGACGTTCGTTCTCCCACGCGCCTCATGTTGGACCAGGTCGACCGTCTCGGCAAGGACTTTGTTCAAATCCGCCTCCCTCAAATTCAGCGCCGGCGGTCTCGCGTATCGGAGAAATTCCGTGATGATGGCATCCAGTCTGGTGGCCTCGCGAATGGCGATGTCCATCAAACGCCGGCCGGTTGCATCGGCGGGCGCGTCGTTTCGCAGCATTTGCATGGCGCCGGCGAGCGCGCCAAGGGGGTTCCTGATCTCATGCGCCATACCTGCCGACATCTCGCCGAGGGTCGCCAGCCACTCTTTCCGCTTCATTTCATCTTCCAGGTCGCGAATTTGCGTCAGGTCCTTGAAGACGCCGACCAAGCCCGTTTGTTCCCCTTGTTCATGGAGCGGCGCGAGCGTCATCCCCAGGACCAGCCGATTGCCGTCCGCCCGTTTACATTCCACTTCCAATCGTTGATGGGCGTCGAGCACGGGGGAATCATGATCCTGCGGTTGAGGAGGATGCCGATTGAACACGTCGGTCCAGAGTTTCCCATACACTTGATCGAACGTGTAGCCGGTCGCCTCCTGGGCTGCGGGATTGAACGACGTAATGCGACCGCGTTCATCGGTCGTGAACACACCGCTGCTGATGCTTTGGACGATGGACTCGTGGAACGCCCGCAACCGGCTCAGTCCCCGTTCCTTCTCGCGCAGCGACCGATCGGCCTGCTGCAGTTGGTCCGCCAACGCTCCGCTCAGAAACCCGACGACCAGAAACGCGAGCCCATGAACGCCGAAGGTCTGGAGGGACTCGGCCGCGCTCAGACGAGCCTGCGGCAACCAGCCCCAGGATTCGGTGAGTCCATAGAGCTGCACGTTCGTCAACATGCCGAAGAGGATGATGCAGAGACCGGCGCTGAACAGCCCGGCGTGCCGCCGCGGAACGAGGCTGGCCACCGCCACGCTGATGACGTACAGCACCGCAAAGGGGCTTTCGACTCCTCCCGTTCTCGCGATCAAGATCGTTTCCAGCAGCAGATCGACGGCGATTTGGACCCACGCCAACCGGGCCATCGCTTCGGGGCTCGCGAGTTTTCGCATCGCGACCACGTAGACGATGGTCGCCACGTAGGTAAAGACGATCAGCGCGTAAAAGGTCTGAGCCTGCTCTCCCCTCGTGACATGAAACGTCAGAGAGAGTCCCAACAGGAGGGTCACCAACACCAGGCGCAGCCCCATCAGCCAATAAATTCTCGTTCTGATGTCTCTCATGGCGCGACCGGCCCGCGAGAGCCTGCCCGGCCTTCCTCGTCGGGCGACCCGTATTCTTCATTACAACTGCATGCACGGGGGATTCTTGGGAAGCGAGGATAGCATCGGGCCGGAGACCCGCCGGCCGACACTTTCACGAGTCTTGACGAAGACGGACGATGTCCTTCGTAAAGCATCGAGTCGAGCGGTCCGTCCTTGCGCTCGGCCCATTTGTTCCGGCTCCCTTCCCTATCCGATGGCGGACGCCATCGTAAAGATGGGCAAATACATGGCGACCACGATGAACCCCACCGTGACTCCCAGAAACACCATCATCATCGGCTCCAACAGCGCCGTCAGGTTGGCCACGGCTTCATCCACCTCGTCTTCATAAAAATCGGCGATTTTCCCCAGCATGTTGTCCAAGGCCCCCGTCGATTCGCCGACCGCGATCATGTGCGTCACCATTTTGGGAAACGTTGCGCTCTTGGCAAGCGGATCGGCGATGGTCTTTCCGCCGCTGATGCTGACCTTTGCCTCCAAAAGCGCGCCTTCGACGACCTTATTCCCCGCCGTCTTCGCACAAATTGTGAGCGCCTCCAGCAAAGGCACCCCGCTGGACAGCAACGTCCCCAGAGTTCGCGTAAACTTGGCCACGGACGCCTTGAGGATGAGGCTGCCGAAGATCGGCAATTTCAGCAACGACTTATCGATCGCCAACCGTCCTTGAGCGGTCGCATAGTACTTTTTGACCGCGACGACGACACCGATGATCGCGGCCACGATCACGTACCAACTGGCCTGGACGAAATTGCTCATGTCGATCACGAGCTGCGTCGGCCCTGGCAGCGCCATGGTCCCGCCGGACATTTCCTTGAACATTTTCTCAAAGACGGGGATCACCCAAATCATGAGAACGGTGATGACGATGACGGCGATACCGACGATCGCCGACGGGTAGACCATCGCGCTCTTGATCTGCCCCTTCAATTTCATGGCCTTTTCAATGTGCTTGGACAGGCGGCTCATGATCGTATCCAACAATCCGCCGACCTCGCCGGCATGCACCATGTTCACGTACAAATCGTCGAAAATCTTGGGGTGTTTGCGGAGCGCATCCGAGAAAGTCGAGCCGGATTCGACGTCGACTTTGATCTCGGCGACCGCCTTCTTGAGCACGGCGTTCTCCGACTGGGTCGCCAGAATGTCCAGACACTGAACCAAGGGAAGACCGGCGTTGATCATCGTGCCGAACTGACGCGTGAAGACGACCAAGTCCTTCTCACTGATCCCGCCTCCGATACTGAAAGAAAACGCCGCCTTGCCCGCTTTCTCCTGAAGGCTCGTGACGACGACGCTCTGTTTGCGAAGAATTTCAACCGCTTCGTCGCGTGTCTTCGCGACAAGCTCTCCCTTCCTGATCGCTCCGGATTTCGTTCGTCCGACGTATGCAAAAGTGGCCATGGTTTTGTTCGCCCTTCTTGCCCCGCCTTGTTTACCTTTTTACTAAGGGGCTTGCGCCGCGCGCGGAAACGATTCGCCTGCGGAAAGTCTACCGGGAGGATGAAAACCTGTCAAAATGATTACATTATTTTCCGGATGGAAAGCGACCGCCGGAAAGCGCGATCGCTTATCTGGGCAAGCTGGGCAGGTTGCTGTTGCGATAGCCTCGTCGCAGGTATTGAAAGCCGGAAATCAAAGTGAACGCGACCATGACCGCCATGAGCGGAGTGAGAATGGACAGGCTCTTGCCGAGCCACGTGAGAAGCACCGCCGAGAATAAGTACGTCAATTGGAGGGCCGTCGTTCCCTTCCCCCACATCGTCGGCGTGACGTCGAGATGAGTCGCCGTCAGGTGGGCCACGGCCGTGCCGAGGAGAAGAATCGCGTCGCGACTCACGACCAAAATCACCAACCACGACGGAACGAGATGCAGCCAGGCGAGAGAGAGAAACCCCGACGTCAAGAGCAGTTTGTCGGCGAGGGGATCCAAAAACATTCCCAGCCTGGTTTGCTGATTCCACCTGCGGGCGATCAAGCCGTCGACGGCGTCCGTGAGGCCGGCGAGCAGGAGCGCCGAGAGAGCAAGCCCGTATTCGCCGTATGTCATGCAGCCGATGTAC
>JANDJG010000119.1 GCA_024331085.1 Nitrospira sp.
TCGGGTCCATGGCAGTTCATCCCGTCCACGGGACGACGCTACAGTTTGAAAAGCGATGCGGTCTTGGACGAGCGCCGAAACCTCGAGCTTTCGACGGAGGCGGCGGTCAAATACCTGTCCTATCTCAAGGACTTTCACCAAAACGATTGGTTTCTCGCCATGGCGTCCTACAACGCCGGCGAAGAGCGCATCCGCAAGCTGCTCAAAGAGCAGCGCGTCAGCGATTACTGGAAGCTCCACGCCCCTCGCGAAACCATGCGCTACGTGCCTCGAATCATCGCGGCCAAAGAGATCTATTCTCAACCGGAGAAATACCTGGGACTGAGCAAAAAGGATCTCTATCTTCCGCTGGAGGCGGAAACCGTCACGGTGAACATCAAGGAACCGCAACGAACGCTCACGTCCATCGCCGAAGAATTCGGCACCTATTTTCTGGAGCTCAAACTGCTCAACCCCGAATTCAAAAAGGACGTGCTGCCTCGCGGCACCTACCAAATTCGAGTTCCTCGTCAGACCTGCCCGAACCGGTGTTTCAAGCAGGACAAGCTCCCCTAGCCCCCATGGCTCTTCCGCTTCGCCTCCCCCCTTCCCCCGCCGGACCGCTGCTTCGAAAGTTGATCATGGCGGGGCTGCGCGCCGCCGATCCCGGCCACGGACTGTTTCACAACGTGTCCCGTCAAGGTCGACTGTTGCGAATAGGACGGCACATCTATGACCTATCCCGTTATGACCGCCTTGTCGTCGTAGGAGCCGGGAAGGCCTCGGCGCGCATGGCCCAGTCGCTGGAATCCATTTTGGGATCACGGATCGAGGGAGGACTCGTCGTGGTCAAGACCGGGCATGGTGCCCCGCTTGGGCGCATCACCATCGTCGAGGCGGCTCACCCGATACCGGATCGTGCGGGACTGCGAGCCGCGGAGCGGATCAAGGCCCTGGCCGGCGGCCTCACCTCCCATGATCTGCTCATCGTGTTGCTTTCCGGCGGCGCATCAAGCCTCTTGCCCGCCCCCGTGCCGGGCCTCACTCTAGCCGACAAACAACGGACGACGGATCTCCTGCTCAGGAGCGGCGCCTCGATCGATGAGGTCAATGCGGTTCGCAAACACCTCTCCCGGTTGAAGGGCGGCGGTCTCGCGCAAAGCACGAAAGCCGCCGTCGTCACCCTCGTTCTCTCGGACGTCATCGGTGATGACCTCGGCACGATCGGCTCCGGACCGACGGCGCCGGATGAGACCACATTCGCCGACGCCGTGGCCGTCCTGAAACGATACAGGATTTGGCGGGCCGCACCCCTTGCCGTCCGCCGACATCTCCTCCAAGGGTCGAAAGGCAAGGTGCCGGAGACGCTCAAGCCCGGTGCAAGCCGACTGCGCCGAGTGCGTCATGTGATCATCGGCAGCAACCGGAACATGATCGAGGCCGTCGCCGCGACGGCCCGGCAAGCGGGACTTCACATCCGGCTCCTCCCGTCACCTCTTATAGGGGAGGCCGGAACGGAAGCGGGGCGATTCGTGAACGCGGCCAGACGACTCCTCAACAGCCATGACGGCCTGCGGCGGCCCGCCTGCCTGATCGGCGGCGGCGAACCGACCGTCACGGTGACGGGACGGGGAAAGGGAGGACGGGCTCAGGAATTCGCGACCGCCGCCGCCTTTCATCTTCACGGAGTTCACCGAGCCTGGCTGGCGGCGGTGGGATCCGATGGCACCGACGGGCCGACCGACGCCGCCGGTGCAGTGGTCACGGGAAACACCGTTGCGCGGGCCCGATCGCTCGGAGTGGATTTACTCTCGGCCTTGAACCGCCACGACACCTACCCTGCCCTGCGCGCTCTCGGGTGCCATATCTATACGGGACCGACGGGCACCAACGTCAATGACCTTTACCTGTTGCTGTTGCTCTAGGTACCATCCCGCTTGATGACCCAGCCTCTCGTTCTCCCTTTATCTCGTTGCATCGATCCGGCGCTTGCGGGGGGAAAAGCCGCGGGCCTTGCTCGACTCCTATCATGCGGCTTTTCTGTTCCTTCCGGCATTTGCCTGACGACGGAAGCCTATGACCGATCGCTCAACCGGTCGGGGCTGGATGCAGAGCAGGACTGGAAACTGGCCATGGCGCTCCCGGAAGCGGAGCGGAACGCCTTGCTCCTGGACCGGCAATCACGCATCCGAGCACTGGACATCTCCGACCTGGCGGCTCAATGCATCACGGCTCTCCGAACCCTTTGGGCGCCGTCCGAAACGTTGTCCGCCGGACGATGGGCCGTTCGATCATCCGCAACCAACGAGGACGCCGGCCAATCCAGTTTTGCCGGACTCTACCGCACCCACCTCGGCGTCCCCACAGATCTCCTTGATACCGCGATAAAGGACCTCTGGGCATCGCTCTGGCACGAACGGGTCCTGCGGTACGCCATTGAACGGGATCCTTCTCGGTCGGCTCCCTCGATGGCGGTCGTCATTCAACCGATGCTCGATGCCGTTGCCGCCGGCGTCGCCTACTCCGTTCATCCGATCACGGGTCGGTCGTTCCAAATCCTCGTCAACGCCGTTCCCGGCTTGGCGGCGCCGCTCGTCGATGGGCAGGTGACGCCCGACCAATACATCGTGCAAATCGGCGCCGATCGACAACCGGTTTGGATTCGACGTCGGATCATCGCCCGCAAATCAAGCAGGCTGACGATCGCCGAGGAGGGGCTCCGTCATGAACCGATTCCCGAATCGGATCGGGAACGACCGTCCCTCTCGGACGAACAACTGTTCGAACTGGCGCGCACGGCCAAGGAGGTTGAAAGGACGTTCGGCTTCCCCGTCGATCTGGAATGGGCGATCGATTCCGGCAAACTCTGGGTCCTGCAAGCCCGACCCATCACCGGGATCCGTCCCTCGGCGGAATTCACCAACGACGACTGCGAGTGGTCGCGCACGAATCTCAAAGAAACGATGCCGGACCTCCCCAGTCCGCTCGGACTTTCTCTCATGGAGCGGTTCATGGAGGAACATATCGTCGCCCCCTACCGCAAGCTGGGTTGCCGGATTCCGGCCGGACTGTCCTCTACTCGCGTGTTGTACGGGCGCCCGTATCTCAACGTCACCTTGTTCCATATGCTTCAGGCGCAGTTGCGAAGCGACCCGTCGCTTCTGTCCGAACACATGGGCGGGGAGCCGATCGCGGCTCCCCCTCCTGTCGAACCGCTGAGCTGGCCGGCGTTCCTGCGGGCCGGTCTCCTCATGGTGCTGGAGATGCGGCGCGCGGTCGTTCATGGACCGACATGGTTCGCCGCGATGAAGAAGATGGCGGAACAATGCGGTCCGCAACAGATCAGCCGGCTTTCTCTTCACGAGAGCCTCGCTCGGCTGGAGGAGCTGAGCGCCTGGATTCGAACGCACGAACTGACTTTCGGGATCGCCGGCGGAGTCGCTCAGTGTCTTCAGGTGATGAATCACCTGTTGCCCCGATGGCTGGGACCGGACTGGAGGGCCCTGTCCAATGCGGCGCTCCAGGGGCAGGGCACCGTGATCAGCGCGCAGCAGATCGTCCGCCTTGCCGAACTCGTCCACATCGCTCGGCGCGAGTCGGCGGCCTCCACCTTCTTCGCGACCGACCCATGGAACGCATCCGGTTTCCGCGAGGCTCTCAGGGGCACGGCCTTTCTCCGCGCGTTCGAATCCTATCTGGAAGACTACGGCCACCGCGGCGTAGGTGAATCCGACATCATGTCGCCGCGGCTCGCCGACAATCCGGAAGCGATCCTCGCTCTGTTGCGAACGCAACTCGGCGCGGCATCGTCGGAGCCGGACGACATCCTGTCCCGTCAAGCCCGCGTGCGAGCCGAGGCGCTCCACGAAATCAAACGGCGCATGGGATGGAAACTGCATCGATGGTGGATGTACCTGTGGTGGCGCCGGCGCCTCTGTCGCTTTTTCGCGCTCCGTGAAGCGAACCGTCATCACCTGATGTACTTTTCCTCGGCCATCCGCCGGCTTCTGCTGCACGCCGGCGGTCTGCTCGTCTCACGGCGAATCCTTGACGATCCGGACGACGTGTTTTTCATGACGCTTCAAGAGACGACCGAACTCGCCGATGGGAAAGAGCGCGACTGGCGAGCGGTGATCCGAACGCGCCGCCTTGAGCGAGCGCGCAACGCTCATGTCCACCCGCCCGACACGATCCGCGATTGGGAAACGGCGCACGCGCGCCTTGCGGCATCAAACGATCACGATCGATCCGATCTCCTGTCCGGCGTGCCCATCAGCGCCGGCGTCGCGACCGGGCCGGTCCGCGTGCTCCGTTCACCCAACGACTGGGCCTCCGTCCAAGCCGGAGAGATTCTCGTGATCCCGGTCATCGATCCCGGCCTGGCCCCCCTCTTCGGCATCGCCGGAGGAGTCATCGCGGAGATGGGAGGCACCTTGTCTCACGGAGCCATCATCGCCCGGGAATATGGAATCCCGACCGTCGCCAACGTCAGGGGGGCGCGCTCGCTGCTCAAAGACGGACAAATCGTCCGATTGGACGCGGGAACCGGAACGGTCCGTTTGACACAGCCCCAATCCGGCCCTTCTACGGCCTGACCTAGGGCCGATCGCATGGAGATGTTCGGCTTCTTGATCTTCTCGGTCGACTTTCCGTAATCTGTGCGCACATGATACGACCTTCAACTTATTCCGCGTGGCGCACGGTTCCCCCACGATGTTCCAACGGTGAAACGTTCCTTTTCCCCGCAAGCGGCCTCGCTATCCCGACGTCCGATCTTCCGGCCGTGTGCGTGGAGGTTCTCTTCCTTATGAGGTCAAAGCACGCCCGTCACGTTTTCTTCGACCGGATGGAGAGCTTTACGAGAGCCGACAAGACAACGAGCCGTGCGTCCCGCTTTTCTTACGACACACATGACACAAAGGACCGGTATGACGGACGAACAATTCCTGGTCGAAGAATTTCATCGCAAATTTGACATTTTGATTCAAACGGTTCCCGCCGATCCCGGCGAAGAAACCCAACGGCTTCGGATCCGCCTCATTCAGGAGGAATTCGACGAGCTCAAACAATCCATGGCTTCCGGCGATTTACCGTCGGTGGCCAAGGAATTGGCCGACTTACTCTACGTGGTATACGGCACCGCCGTGTCATACGGCATCGACATGGAGCCGGTGTTTCGCGAAGTCCATCGGTCCAATCTCAGCAAGGTAGGAGGCCACAAACGGCCGGACGGGAAGTGGGTCAAACCCGCGACCTATTCGCCGGCTCGCATCGAACCGATTTTGGAGGCACAACGAACATGCCTGACAGCGGAGGATCTCTCCTCTCTCTGCCGCATCCTACGGGGGCCAGAGACGAGTTCATAGCCGATCTGCACTGTCCCGGTTGCGGGTCCTCGTTCATCCGACCGGCCTACCGCACGGGGACCATCGAGAAGCTCCTCTATCGTTTCCACGTCTTTCCGTTCCGCTGTCAACTGTGCGCCGCTCGTTTCCGTACCCATTGGTCGGTCTCTCCCGCCTGCGAACAAACGGTCGATCGCCGAGAATACATTCGGCTGGCCGCATCCTTTCAAGCTTCTCTTCTTGCCGACAATGGCGCTCGCATGGAAGGTCGCACGACGGAAATCTCGATGGACGGCTGTACGTTCGAAAGCTCCACGATGTTGCCGCTCGGCAGCTTGCTTGAACTCATCATCAAACCGGCGTCGGAAGAAGAACCGATCGTGGTCGAGACGGCCGTGGTTCGTTCGGCGAGACCGGAATCGATGGGATTTCATTTTATCGGCCTTCAACCGGTCGACAGACGTCGTTTGAGCCAGGTTATCCTCAATTTGCTGGTCGGGCGGCGCATCCGACCTTCCAAGCCGGTGTACTAATCCTTCCGGCGTCGGCTCCATCCGTCCGCTCCTCCACGGGTTCGTTCCCGGGGCGCCGACACAATCAGATTGTCAATCAGGCGCACGGAACCGATCCGGACAGCCCCCAATAGAACGGCTTTCGACGTGACACGAACAAGAGGCTCCAAGGTCAGGGGATCACAGACGGCAAGATACTCAATTGCGAGCCGTGGCTCTCGTTCAATCACCACCGTCATGGTTCGCTCAATGACCGATACGTCGACGATCCCCTTTCGAATCGCCTCGCCTCCGGCTTTCAGACTCTTGTACAACGTCGCGGCGATGACCCGCTCCTCCGCCGACAGATAAACGTTCCGCGAACTCATGGCCAGACCATCCGGTTCCCGGACGGTCGGACGGACGACGACACGCACCCCAAGATTGAGATCCTGGACCAACCGTCTCACCAGCACCGCCTGTTGATAGTCTTTTTGCCCGAACAACGCGAGATGGGGGCGCACGATGCCGAACAGTTTCGTCACCACCGTGGCGACGCCGGTGAAGTGATGGGGGCGCCGTTCTCCTTCCCAACGTCGGGCGATTTCCGGCACCGTCACCACGGTCTGGTATCCCTTGGGATACATCGC
>JANDJG010000026.1 GCA_024331085.1 Nitrospira sp.
GCCCACTGGGCCGCAAGCGCCCGCGTGATCGGTCCCGGCCGACCGGTTCCGATGACGTTCCCGTCGATTTCGACGACTCCCAACACCTCGATCGTTGTGCCGGTCAAGAACACCTCGTCCGCGGCATGCAAGAAATCGACCGAAAAGAACCGTTCTTCGATCGAGATCCCCTCCTTCGCGGCCATCGTCAACACTACCGTTCTGGTGACACCGGACAAGATTCGCGGTCCTTCGGGGGGCGTCACGATACTCCCGGCCCGAACCGCCATGACATTGCTGACCGAACCTTCCGTCACCAGTCCGTCTTTGATCATGATCGCCTCGAACACACCGGCTCTCTTGGCCTCTTCACGAGCCAGCACGTTGCCCAGCAAATTGATACTTTTGATATCGCACCGTCCCCAGCGAAGATCTTCGACCGTACAGGCGGTGACGCCGGTTTGTCGTACCGCCGGGCTCAACGGATGCAGCTCCCGAACCGTCATCACGACGGTGGGAGAAAGATCGGGCGGAAATGCGTGGTCACGGGGAGCCACCCCTCTCGTGATTTGAACGTAGACTTTGGCCTCCCGATACCCCGCCAGCTTGACCCCTTCTCTTATCCATTCCACCCACCGTACCCGTGAGTAGGGCTGCGGAAGGGAGAGCGCGCGGGCGCTTCGATCGAGCCGATCAAGATGCGCGTCAAGCTCGAAGGGCTCGCCGCGATAGGTTCTGATCACCTCATAGACACCGTCACCGAACTGAAACCCCCTGTCGTCGATAGAAACGGTGGCTTCAGCCCATGGAACGAATCGCCCGTTGACGAACGCAATATCCGGCATACGGATCAGCGGCCTGACGGACTCGTCGCTTCGATCTGAAACACCCGACGATCCTCCGCGGTGAACTTCCAGCCCATGCGTTTCTCGAACACAAGACGGTGCGTCCCGGGCGTCACCGCCTTGAATTCAAAGATGCGCTGACCGTTCTCCACCGCGTTGTTGCTGGCGATGCGAAGAAACTCGTCACCCAGCAAGATCAGGCGTTTCGAATCGTAAGACGGGACCCAGATCTCTCCTCTGGTTCGATCTTCCCACAAGCGAATGACAAACGGATGGCCGACCGTCGTCACCAGTGAACGGCTGTCATGGATATCTGCCGATGAAGAAATGAAGTCCGGCTTTGACGAAGTCACGTGCTCTGCGTTTCAGTTCTCAATGTTGAAAGAGAAGGAATGGGCCGTTACTACTTCGTTTCAGACCTTGCGCCGAGGTCCCACAAAAATATCCGTTCCGTCCACGCGGGTTTCATAACTGCCGACGCAGTAGCCTCCGCCGTCCGTCCCTTGCCCGTTTCTGACATCAAACGCAAGGTCATGCCACGGGCAGGAGATTACAAACCCTTTCAGCCTGCCTTCGACTAACGGTCCGCCTTCATGGGGGCAACTGTTATGAATCGCATAATACTTGCCGTCAATGTTGAACAGCGCGATAGGCCGCGCGTTGACCATGACCACCTTTGATTGCCCGGGGGACAGTTCGTCGACGCGCGCAACTTTCTGAAATCCCTCCATACCGACCTCTCCGCCTTGTCCCATGGATATCGCAACTTTCAGAATCCGACTCGATCGCTCGCGCGTCCCATGCCCAAATTATTACATACGAAGCGAGTATTTAAGCTCGTCGTTCTGCGCCACCCCTGCTCTTTTGAGAAATCCGGACTCGGCCTGAATAACGTAACGGGCCGCGGCCGGAGGGGGACCATAGAGGGGACAGGGGTCCTGCGAGCAAGGTTCGGCATGTTCCAACATGTGCACAACGTGACGGCTCTCATCGACCCATAGAATGTCCACGGGGAAACGATACTCTTTGGTCCGCACTCGATGAAGGCCGTTTTCTTCAAAGATATAGAGCATCCCCCCGTTCGGAGGCAACTCGTCCCGGAACGCCAGCCCGAATAGAAGCTTTTCCGGTGTATCCGCGACTTCGGCTTCCAACTCGACTCCGCTGGGGAATCGGACGACGATCACGCTCGATTCTTTTCTCTCCCCGATAAACACGGAGAGGCTCATCATGAGAACGGCAAGCAACACCATCATGACAATCCGGTTTTTAGATTGTCCTCGGTTGCCCGGTGAAGCATCCTTCGCTGGCGTCGTCATAAGTGACGTTCGTCTTTTGTTCGTTGATGCGTTGGGCCCAATGGCCTAAGGTCTTCAATGACCTAGGCCTTCTTTTCCTCCCTCGCTCTGTTGACTTGGGAAAGAGCCCCAGAATAGAATGCGCCTCTATTTGCGAGACCCCGCACACTATACGCACTATG
Organism: Nitrospira sp.; assembly: GCA_024331085.1. Lineage (GTDB taxonomy): Bacteria > Nitrospirota > Nitrospiria > Nitrospirales > Nitrospiraceae > Nitrospira_D. The sequence goes on from JANDJG010000026.1 coordinate 2,305, forward strand.
ATGGGGGCGCCGCAATCTTGTCAATATGGCGGTTGTTGATATCGTCTGGCTGGCTTTTTGAGCGAGGAGGAGGCGCGGATCATGGCACTGTTGATCACGGACGAATGCATTTCTTGCGGGGCATGTTTGCCGGAGTGCCCCAACGAGGCGATTTTTGAAACAAGAAGTGACGCCGAAAGCAAAGGCTATCATGTCGGTGACGGGCAGGGGGTCGGCGACAATATCTACGTCATTACTCACGAGCGATGCACCGAATGCGTCGGTCATTTCGACGAACCCCAGTGCGCCGCCGTCTGCCCGGTTGATAACTGTTGCATCTCAGATCCTGCCTATCCCGAAACGACCGAGGCTCTTCTCGAAAAAGCCAAGCGGTTGAATCCGGACAAGGCAATCGATCCGGCAAAAGTATGGAGCGGGGTAAGGAACTGATCGTTGCCCTCCTCCGGTGCTCGTCAGGGCAGGCAAACGTTCCTGCTCTTTGGATGACGTTTTGACCGTTGATTCCCCCCCCTAAAAAACGCGGCCTCAAGGAAGCTTCCTTGAGGCCGCGCGTTTCACTCGCCTAGCCTGAGGCTTTGATTCAATCAGCGTGATTCGCAACTCCCCGAGACGTTATTTCAACATGAGCAATTTGCCGCCGACATGACCGGGATGCAAATGGCAGCGATACTCCAACACTGTCCCTGCCGCATAGAACAGATCGCTGGTCGGAACGCCGATATATTGCGTTTCCCCCGGTTTCAAAACCAACTTCGTATCCAACACCGTCGGCGTCGTGTGATCCGTCGCCGTGGCAGTGAGATGAAATCCGTGCTCCGCCGTAGCCTTATTGGTGACCTTTAATAGAACGGGCGACCCCGGTCGAGTCTTAAAGTCAATGACGGTCATTGGTGGATACCATGTTTTCATTTCTCCGATTTCAATGGAGTAGAACGCGGCATCGACCGTCAATTCTTTGAAAGGCTGCCCGACGACCGATCCCGTTTCCAAGCTGCCGACTTCAACACCGCCGGCTTGAAGCGCGTGCGCGGCCGACGTTCCGGCCACAACCATGCCCAGACTCACAAAGAGCACACTCGTCATCTTACCCATTCCGTACCTCCCTCCCGAAATGCAGAAAAGTGATTAGGCCGGTGAAGCCTGCCTCAATAAGATGTTATGGAAGACTGATGGATTCCCTGAATCATTGAGATTGGTTATGAAACCCATCCTGTAGGGACGCAGATGCTAGCTAATCAGGGGGAAGTGTATAGCACAGTGGTTGAAAGGGAAGCAACCGGGCAGGGGAAACAAGGGAGCCGGAGCAGCGGATCCTGTGCTCGTTTTTGCGAGAAGGAAAGAGCCGGATCAAACAAGGGAACGTCCGCGTGCGTTCGACAGCATTCGGTCGGATTGAACATTGAGCGCTGACAGAATCATCTCGCTCCGCCCGAACGCTCAGCGGGCATTCAATGTCTCCCGTGTTCCCGGCGTGCATTCCTCACGTTTCCAGCTTTTCAAGACACGGTCTTCCGTGAAGGTCAACAGATAACGATAGCAGTATAAAGTCGGTTTCGGCTGCTCGGTCGGCCTGCCGACAAGGGATCCCACCGATTGAGAGGCTTCCACCAAGAACGTCGGCGTCCAGGTCGCTAATTCCTGATCGCTTAACGCAACTCGATAGGTCCAGAGACTATCGCCGCCCAGAGCCGGATTCTTCGCCGTGTGCGGCGGCCCCAGCCTGTCTCGGACATCATCTTGGGTCAATCGCCCGACCCCTCGTTTGAAATAGCCGTCCCACGCCGGCCCGCTGCATGCGGCAAGAAGTCCGGCAAAGGCCAACAGTCCCAGCGCTCGCAACCGGACCGATCGACAAGTGGGTGAAGGGGAAGAAGAGAAAAACATCATAAAAAATTTACGTTACACCGGTCCTACCGGTCAATGCAACCGGGCAACCGGAGGAATAAGGATTCCGATCCGTCTCGTCTTAAGTATTGGACAAATGTTCCGATACGGCCATTGAGGACTTTCAGCATGCCGATTCTCGTCGCCATCAACGGCATCGTACAAACCCATCCCCCCAAACCGGCAGGTCCGCGATACGCGCCGAGCCATTTGGCCGAGGCCCGGGACGAGTCCGGTCGACATCCGCCTGCGCCCGACGATCAAGTGGCCTCCGCCGCACAACGGGCCTACCATCAACAGGCCCATCAGGAATCACAGCCGAGATCGGCGGTCATCGCCCGCGATTTGATGACGTCGCCCGTCATCACCCTGTCCTCCGACAGCACGCTGAACGACGCTTGGACCGTGATGACACGGAAACGATTCCGGCACATTCCCGTCACGTCACTGGACGGAACCCTTGTCGGAATGGTGTCCGAGCGTGACCTGTTGGTTCACGCACCCGAGCTGATTGTTGGACTTCCTTCACCCCAGGGCGAACGTCTGAAGCTGGCCGAGATCATGATCACGCGCGTCATCTCGGCAACCATCGCAACGGATATCCGTGAAATCGCCCGCATCATGCTGGATGAGCGAATCCACGCCGTGCCCATTCTGGATGGGAACCGCCATCCGATCGGGATCGTTTCATCGCGAGACATCCTGCGAGGGGTCGCCAACCATGGTCCCCTTGAACTGTGGACTTGAGTGCCACTGTTGCGGATTGCGCGTTTGACAACGTGCCGGATTCCCGCCTCTCATCCCAGAGCGCGCCATGGAGACGAGGAACGGATTACGGGCATCTCCCTCTTTGAGGCGGACGCTCGGCTTTAGCGGATGTCTTGCCAGGTTCGAAACGTTGCCGCTTGTCCGACGAGACGGCCACGATCATCCAGCACATTCCATAGGATCGCGTCCGTTACGAGAAACCGACGGCCCGTCGCGGATATGCGGACTCCTCGATAGCCTTCCACATATCCCCGCTCCCGCGCCGCCGCCAATATCCTCCGCCGTTCTTCTTGATGAACGGGCTCCGCCGTCATGCGCGAGGGAGTGCGGATGAACCGATCCCAATCCATTTCCCAGAGTCGTAATGCCGCTTGGTTTCCATAATTCAGGACGGGATCCGGCTCGTCGCCATGCGACACCACGACGAAGGGCGCGCCGAACAAGGCCTCGGCATCGCCCTCCTTTGACCCGAATCGTGCGATCAGATCACGCCCCGTCCAGCGCCGAAAACTGTCAAGCAGATATTGTGACCACGCCAACGCCGCCGGACTGGTCCAGATGGGAGTCATCTCGTTGTCGACCATCTCCCGCAAGAGGAAAACAGGGGCGCTCCTTCACCTCCCGCAGTTAGCACGGAGAGATCCACCGATGCAAGCGCGCACGGCGTCTTATGGATATTTTCACCGGCCATTTCCTCCCCTGGCACCCCGTGCAGCCTCTCTGTATAATGTCGCCTCCCGTGCGTGTTTCGCCTGGAAGGCAGGAGGAAGGAATGGCCGGAGCGACGTTGTTCGACAAGATTTGGGACGCCCATGTGGTCCGAGCCGAGCCTGACGGCACCACACTGCTCTACATCGATCGACAGCTCGTCCATGAAGTGACGTCCCCCCAGGCTTTCGAAGGATTGAAGCTGGCCGGCCGGCGACCTCGGCGACCGGCCGCCACGCTGGCGGTGCCGGATCACAACGTGCCGACCACCGATCGCGCGCTGCCCATCGCCGACCCGATCAGTGCCAAACAGATCGACACGCTCGAAGAAAACTGCCGCGAATTCGGCATCACCTTGTTCGGCATGAACGACGTGCGCCAGGGGATCGTCCACGTGATCGGTCCGGAACAAGGCTTCACCTTGCCCGGCATGACCATCGTTTGCGGCGACTCCCATACCTCGACTCACGGAGCGTTCGGCGCGTTGGCGTTCGGTATCGGCACCAGCGAGGTGGAACACGTCTTGGCCACCCAGTGCCTCATCCAAAAACGACCGAAAACGATGGAGATTCGCGTCGAGGGGACTCTGTCCGAATGTTGTTCCGCCAAAGACATCATCCTGGCCATCATCGGGAAAATCGGAACCGCCGGCGGGACGGGACACGTAATCGAATACACCGGCTCGGCCATCCGCGCTCTGAGCATGGAGGGCCGCATGACCCTGTGTAACATGTCGATCGAGGGGGGCGCCAGGGCCGGCATGGTTGCCCCTGACGACAAGACGATCGCCTATCTCAAAGGACGGCCGCTCGCCCCGCAAGGCGCGCTTTTTGATCAAGCGGTCAAGGCGTGGGAACGACTCAAGACGGACTCGGACGCCCGCTATGATGCCACGGTAGTCATGCGGGCGGAGAGCATCGCTCCGCAGGTCAGTTGGGGAACAAGCCCCGGCATGGTCGTCGGCGTGGACGAAAAGGTGCCGGACCCTCAAACGATCGCGGATGAGAACACGAGGCGCGCGACGGAGCGGGCCCTGGAGTACATGGGACTTACGCCCAACACGCCGGTGACGGACATCACCATCGACCGGGTGTTTATCGGATCGTGCACCAATGCGCGGATCGAAGACCTGCGGCTCGCCGCACGCTTCGCCGAGGGGAAAAAAGTCGCGAGGACGGTGCGCGCGATGGTCGTTCCTGGCTCCGGTCTCGTCAAAGCACAGGCGGAAGCGGAGGGGCTTGATCGGATCTTCCGCGAAGCGGGCTTTGAGTGGAGAGAAGCGGGCTGCAGCATGTGCTTGGCGATGAACGCCGACGTGCTCCAACCCGGCGAACGGTGCGCATCCACCAGCAACAGAAATTTCGAAGGGCGCCAGGGCGCGGGAGGCCGAACCCATTTGGTCTCGCCCGCCATGGCGGTGGCAGCCGCCATTGAAGGGCATTTCGTGGACATCAGGCGGTGGGCGTAGGGGTCCGGACGTGAGCGCTGCACGGCCGGCTGAGCCGACGCGACCGAACACAACAAACCTCAATCCGGACAGTCAAGGCTGGATACGATGCAGGCATTCACACAATTAACCGGTCTCGTCGCTCCATTGGACCGAGTCAACGTCGATACGGATCAGATTATCCCCAAGCAATTCCTGAAGACGATCAAGCGGACCGGCCTTCGCGAGGGGCTCTTTTTTGACTGGAGAAGAAAGCCGGACGGGTCGCCGGACCCTCATTTTTTCTTAAATCAAGCCCGCTACCAGGGGGCGACGATTTTGCTGACGCGCGACAACTTCGGCTGCGGATCATCGAGGGAACATGCGCCGTGGGCGCTCCTCGATCAAGGGTTCCGGTGCATCATCGCGCCGAGTTTCGCCGACATTTTCTACAACAACTGTTTCCAAAACGGCATCCTGCCGGTCATCCTGGACAATGAGGCAGTGTCGGCCCTCATGAAGGACGTTCTTGACACAGAGGGATACCGGCTCACGGTGGATCTCGGCGCCCAGCAGGTGACGACGCCGAACGGCACGGTCTATCGATTTGAGATCGACCCGTTCAGGAAAGACTGTTTGTACCGGGGGCTGGATTCCATCGGTCTCACGCTCCAGCATGAAGAGGCGATCGCGGCCTATGAACGCCGGCGAAAACAGGAAGCCCCCTGGTTATTTACCGATCTTTCATAACAACTAACAACCTTGCCTAGCGCTCTTGCCTGACAACCATGCCGAGGAGGCTTGAGAAGGGACTGATGATCCTGAACGATCGTTGGTAGAGCTTACGGAGCAGGCGGGGTCTCGTCGAGCCTGGTGAGAGAGGTTCGTTTGCTGAGATGAAACGTGCCGCCTTTCTGTGCAGGGGCTGAATCTTCTCCGATCCGATCGTACCACCAGGTGCCGTCGCCCTCCGTGTAGTCGTCGGACAGCACGACCCTGAATCCTCCTTCCCGATCGTTTTCCTTCTGATACCACTTGCCGACCCACGTATGGCCGTTGAGTCGCAGAGTTTCGAACCGTCCGTCCTTGTAGGGGTAGGTCCCGTTTCCTCTTTTATCGAGCCGGAGCGTAACGACGGCGCCGTCTTCATATTCCCATTCCCCGGCCAACAAAGACCTGTCTTCGATTGGGGGCTCATTCGTCCCAGACAGGTGCGCCGACGGCCGGTGGACACATGCCGTCACCAGAAGAGCGACGGTAATGGCGACGACACAAGCAATCGATTTCTTCATGGAGTCCCTCTTACCATGAGTGTGCGGGCAGGGCAAGGGAAGAGCCGTTTGCATCGACTAGAATTTCACCCGCTTCAGGCGACGACAGGCCTCGTCCAGGTCTTCATCGGTCTTGGCATAGCTGAACCGAACGAAGCGGGCGCCTTCGGTTCCGGAAAAAAACGCTTCCCCCGGCACCCCCGCCACACCGGTTGCTTCCAAGAGAGTCATCGCGCGGGCCTTGCCGGTCGAGCCTGGCACGTTTGAAACGTCGGCCAACACATAGTACGCACCTACGGGAATCGAGGGGGTCAACCCGGCCTCGGCTAAGGCCTCGCAAAACCGATCCCGCTTGCGCTGGTACGAGCGCGCAAGCTCGACATAGAAGTGATCGGGCAGTTCGATGATGCCTGCGGCGATCCCCATTTGAAGAGGGGCCGGAGCGCAGACGTACAGCAGATCGTTGACGGCGCCGATGGCCTGGGCCCACGGTCGAGCGGCCGCGGCGTAGCCGATACGCCAGCCGGTGACGCTGAAGGTTTTGGAATAGCCGCCGACGGTGATCGTCCGCTCGGCCATACCGGGCAACGATGCCATGCTCACATGCGAGCGCCCGTCATAAAGGAAGTATTCGTAGATTTCGTCGGAAAACACAAAGAGGTCGTGCTTCTTGGCAACGGCCGCGACGGTTTCCAATTCGTCTCGCGTCCACACCTTTCCGGAGGGATTGCCCGGCGAATTGACCACAATCGCTTTGGTCTTCTCGGTGACGGCCCGCTCCAGTTGAGCGGCCGTGAAGGTCCATCCCGGATGCTCCATCCTGACCGTGACCGGTACCGCTTCCACCGCCAGCAGCGCGCTCAGATGATACTGATAGAACGGCTCAAACACGATGACTTCATCGCCCGGTTCCAATAACGCCTCGCAAGCGCAATGGAAGGCGCCGGTCGCTCCGGCACTGACGACAATCTCCGTGTCCGGATCGGCCTGAATGCCGTTGTAGCGGGCCAGTTTCTCGGCCAGCGCCTGCCGCAATTCCGCGAGTCCATCAAACCGCGTATAGACATTTCGGCCGTCCTTGATCGCCCGCTGCGCGGCCTCAAGCACGATGGAAGGCGCCGGCGTATCACAGACCCCTTGAGCCATGTTGATCCCCTTGACGCTCACGCAGGCTTGCGTCATCGCCCGAATCTCGGACTGCGCGAGGTCCGCCATTCTCCGACTCACCGCCCGTTTCATCCGTTTGTTCCCTCCAATGTGATTCCCGTCATGACCTCGGTTCACAGGCTCCGGCCGTTACGGTTTCCCCCACAGAGCCTCCAACCGCTGCGCCCGCCCACAGCCGAACTTGTAATACTTATACCGGATAGGATTTTTCTTGTAATAGTCTTGGTGCTCCTCCTCCGCCGGATAGAAGGTGGAGGCCTTGACCACCTGCGTCACGATCGGCTGTGAAAATCGTTTGGATCGTTCGAGCGCCGCCTTCGATTCTTCAGCCAGCCGCCGCTCTTCGTCCGTCCCATAGAAGATGGCGGACCGGTATTGATTGCCATGGTCGCAGAATTGCCCGTTGGGTGTCAGCGGATCCACATTCCGCCAGAACACGTCGAGCAACGTTTGATACGCCACCTTGGCCGGGTCATACGTCACCTCGACCGACTCGGCATGACCGGTCTTTCCGGTGGAGACTTGAGCATAGGTGGGATTGGCGACATTCCCCCCCATGTAACCGGAGACCACGGAAAAAACCCCCTCTACCGGTTCAAACGCTTCTTCCATGCACCAAAAACAGCCCCCCGCGAAATAGGCCTTGGCCGGCTCGGCCGCCAAGACCGTCTGGCCGGAAAGCAAACCGGTCATCGCTCCGAACAGGCACAGCGCGATCATCTGCCGCCTCGCGCGTTGAATCGGCCTCATGATGTCATCCCCTCCTCTCCGTCGGCGACACTCATGCTCATCGTCCATCTTACACGCTTACACGGTCCCAGCTTACACAGTCCCGAGCCCACGAGAACGACGCAGCAAGGCGGGCGGGCGAGCGACACCCGCTCGCCGGCGCGAAACGTTCCAGCCGGTCACACGGAAAGGCCATCGTATCCATTGGACACAACAGCCCGCGAGCGCCGATGGACCCTCTCCAGCCGCTTCATAATCAGAGCAATCGCTTCCTCGGGCGAGTCGGCGGCGGCCACCAACCGTTTGTTCAGTTTGCGGAAGAACGCCACGTCCGCAGTGGACGCCTCCACCAAGACGACCGGCCTTCCGGCCTTGACGGCCAACGCTACTTCCGACACCGTCCCGGATCCCGTCAGCCCGCAGACCACGACCACGTGGCTGGTCAAGACGTTGATGTTGTTGCGGCCGCTGCCCATCTCCGTGATGATCGGCACATCGACATAGCGTGACACCTTGTCCTTGGCCGTCGGCAAGATCCCGATAGTCAAACTGCCTCCGACCCTCTTGGCCCCCTCGCACGCGGCATCCATCACGCCGACGTTTCGTCCTCCCGTCAGCACCGCCCACCCGCGCCGCGCGATCAACTCTCCCAACAGCCTCGCGTTCTCCACATCTTTTTTCCTGGCCTTCGCCGGCCCCATCACGCCCACGATAAAATGCATCGCCCCTCCTGTGCCCCTTCTTAACTTCCCGTTTCAAAACCGAGACCCCGTCGGTGTCACATCGGCGTAGGTCCACGCAGCCTTGAATCGGCGCTCCGCTTCCTCGGCTTCACGGACCTTCTCTTGAGCGCGAAGGCTTTTGACCAGGCCGAAAAGCGCCCACCCGTTATGAGGGTGTCTGACTAGATCCGTTCGGTACTCCTCCTCCGCGTCACCGTATCGACTGGCAGCCAGCAGCACGTCTCCGAGATAATGGCGAACGGGAATCGGCCAGTAGGGTGGCTCGATGTAGGGCAAGTCCTCCTCCATTTTGACGGCATCTCTGAGTGATGTGATCGCCTCGTCATATCGCCCACGGCGGGCCGCGATCTCTCCGGCCAGAAGACGCTCGGCGATTTTAATCATGGCCTGCTCTATTTTTCCTTCGTCCGTGCGGGGGCGCCCGATCTGTTTTGTCGAGGCGGCCAAAACCGCCAGTTCCGCCTCCGCCTCCGGCAAGCGGCCGGTGGCGGTCAAGGCCAAGCCCCTGCCCAATCGCCAGATTGCGTGGTGAAGACGCAGGCTCGCGCGAGGCGCAGGCTCTCGCAGCAGATCGCTCCATTGGCCGAATCGAATCAGAGACCAGATGGGGGTCGGAAGATACCCTTCCTTCCACTTGTCCTTTTGCGCCTTGTGCTCGGTCACCAGCGTCGTCAACTGACGCGCGATCTTCAACGACTCCGTCCGCCGTCCCTCCATCGCCAACGAGGCCCACAAGAAATGGAGATTGTGCGCGTAGTAGGCATCGACGTACTCACCGACGAGAGTTCGGCCGGCCAAATAGTCTCGATCGACAAGAGCCGCGCGTGCATTGCGTTCGGCGGCCTCATGATATCGACCAAGACGCATGTAAATGTGGGCCGGCATGTGGACCAAGTGACCGGCGCCCGGCATCAGGCCCGACAGCCGATCCGCGCAGGCCAGCGCCCGTTCCGGCGTCGGCGAGGCTTCCACGGCATGGATGTAATAGTGACAGGCGCCGGGATGATCGGGGAATCGCGCGAGGACGGACTCCAACGTCGCGACGATTTCTTCCGTTCCCGGCTTCGGCTTTCCAGCCAGCGTCCATAAATCCCAGGGTCGGAGATCCATCAAGGCCTCCGCGAAGAGAACGCCGGCGTCCGCGTCATCAGGAAAGTCCCGCCATAACGCCCTCATCGCGTCGGCATAGGCCTTGTCAAGCGCCTTTCTTGGCTCCCCTTTTGAACCGTACCGTTTGCCGAGCGCCTCAATGTAGCGCCGTTCGGCCTCGCTCGCGCGAGCACTGTGGGCGCGGGCTTTGCGAAGCGCCTCTATGGCTTTGCGCTCTCTTTCCTTGGTGACCGGCGCGTTGATGTTCGGTCCCAGCGCCAGCGCGATTCCCCAATAGGGCATGACAGCGGAAGGATCGAGCCTGGCTGCTTCTTCAAACGCCAGCACGGCCTCTTCATGATTAAAGGCGTACACCAGCCGAAGGCCTTGATCGAAATATCGTTGGGCCTGCTCGGACGTCGTCGTCACAGGGTGGTGCAGCGTGCCGAGATTGTCATAGAGCGAGACAGGGGGACGCGCCTCTCCACCGGAAGCGCCGAAGACCGGACCCTGCCCGGATGCCGCCCAGATGGCCGCCGCCACCAAACTCGTCTTCAGGACTCGACTGTGGCTCCGATTACGGATCATAGAGACGAAAGGCGACGGGCAAAACTCGAGAGCAGCCGATCGGACACCATCATACCGGTCGGGCATTAGACGTTCAGCGGCAGCCGCATCGGATCGTTTTGAGTCATCACCGTTTTCTCGACTCTGGCGGATTTTTGACGGCCTGGCCTGTTCGGACGGGTGAGCCCGGAAGAGCGCCCTGGTTGGGTCGGCGAGACGGATCCCCGAACTACTTCCCGTGCAAGCCGTTCGATCAGACGTTGCTGCGACAGCACGAAGGATTTCAATTCTTTCATCTGAGAGGCCAGACGGACGATGTCCTGCTGTTGCTGGAGAAGATAGCCCCTCAGCTCGGCCACTTCCTCGGGTTGCACCGCCGACGATTCGGCGGTCGGATTCACCGGAGCCGCCCCTGGTTTGTCATCCGCCGACTCGGCCGCCGGCCCTCGCGGCTCCGCCATCACTAAGTGATCCGATCCTTTTTCGATCGGCTCACGTTCCTCCGTCCCGGGCTCATGCTGCGCCTCGTCAGGCGGCCCTTGAAAAACCGAGCCGGACTCCTTCTTGCCCGCCGACGGTCTCGGACTCGTCACGGACGCCAACCGCTCGGCAACCGAGCGCGCGAAGGATGCCGCCGCTTCGCCGAATTTTCCACCCACCGGTCGCTTGGCGGACCGAACGGCATCCAGTTGTTCGGGCGATGGGATGCGGCGAATGACGTGGATCGGCTCATCGTTGAATCGGCGAGACATCCGTCGGGCTCCAGACCTTTCGAACCCCTTTCATCTCTCTCCCTCGATCGACCGTATCGATGCGAAGGCGCGTCCGATGCTGTCTCTACTCCTGCTCGACGGCAGAGTCAATGGTTTACTCTAGGACCCGCCGCTTGACGGCCGCTTTTCTCTTTCCCTTAAAACCTGGTGACGCTCGAAAAATGAAAGCGAGGCAAGGCCATCGCCGGCACCAACATTTTTCCCGCTTCCGATGTCACCGCCTCCGTGGGAACCGTCGCGACGCCGACGTCTTGAAAGACCCTGAGAGGACTGTCATGAAAGCGGAAATTCTTCACCGGACAGACGATCTGGCCGTTCTCCACGAGAAACGTTCCGTCGCGCGTCATCCCGGTCAAGGTCAGGTCGCGAAGATTGACGGAGCGAATGTACCAAAAATTCGTGACAAGAACGGCTCGATCGATCTGTTTCAGCAGCTCCCGCACGTTTCCGAACGACGCTCCCTTGACTGACAAGACCGGCGATTCCAACGTGGGAATGCTCTTGATCCCGTGCGCGCGCGCCGTAAATCGATCGTACGCGAGTTGTTTCAAACGGCCGTCCTCGATCCACTGCGAGGGTTCGCTCGGTAATCCTTCGGAGGTAAACCCCACGCCGAACAGATCGGCGTGATTCGGCACATTGCTCAACGTCAACCGTTTGTCCACAATTCGGCTTCCCAGTCGTCCCGCGAACGGACTGGTGCCCTTTTCGTAAGATTTGGCGTCGAGGGTCCGGATCAGCCAAGACCAGAGCCCCGCCACGGCGGCCGGTTCGAGCACGACCGGATAGTCTCCCGGAGGAAGGTCCCTTGCCTCACGACTTCTCTTGGCTTTGTCGATCGCCGCCAGGGTCCGTTCTTGAATTTTCAGATGATCGATCGAACGGTGGGCGGAGGCGTTCCATCCTGATGCGCCCGTTCCGTCACCGGTCTGAACCGTCAGGCTGAACTGCGCCTTGGTCCTCGTCTCGCAGCCGAACAACCCGTTGTCCGCCGCCACGCCGACGGAGGCCACCGACGACGACACGATTCCGGCCGCCATGAGATTTTCCATGCGGCAGAGGCTCATGGCTTCGTTCGCGTATTCGTGGCGGCGCACCGGTCCATTGGCGATCGTTTCTTCTCTCGCCGTCTCTCGGACGGGAAACGGTTGGGGGTCCGGCGGCGGAAGATATTCCGGATCTTCAGGCGCCGCTCGGGCGATCCGCTCGGCCCGCGCCACCATGTCTTGAACGGCGCCGGCCGTAAAATCCGTCGTCGAGGCGGTGCCGTGTCGCCGACCGAACGAGACGGTCACCGTCAGAAGGCCGCGCCTCGTATCGACGTTTTGAATGACACGGTTGTCGGCGAATCTCGCCGTGCCGGCTCGTTCGTCATGGAGCGTCACCACGGTATGGTCGCCCGATGAACGGGCGAAGATCACGTCGGCCAGAAAGCGAAATTCATCCCGGCTCGTCATCTTCGGCCACGGATTCGAGGCGGACAGGCTCACGCTTCCTCTCCTCCTCTGATCACGTGAACACGCCGAAACAACGCTGGCGACGCGGCGTGAGTCATCCAGCCGGACTGGACCGGCTGTCCCTTACCGCAGGTAATGAATCCGTACCGGCGTCGGAAGGACCGATCCGCCACGCCGTCGCAACTGTTCCAAAATTCGGGAGTGATGCCGTGATAGATCACATCGCGCAGCATGCAGGTTCGCCGGCCGTTTTCGATCAACCAGAAGGCGTCGCCTCCGAATTGAAAATTGTACCGGCGTTGATCGATGCTGTACGACCCGTGGCCTTCGATGTAAATCCCGCGCTTGACGTCCGCGATCAGTTGGTCGAGCGTCTGCTCGCCCGGCTCAAGTCCGATGTTGGCGATGCGCACGATCGGCACACTGCCCCACCCATCAGCTCGATTCGATCCGCGCGATCGCGTTTCGCCGATCTTCGGCGCCACCTCCCGGTTCGTACAATAGCCGACGAAGACGCCGTCTCGGACGATGTCCCACCTCTGACACTCGACGCCGTCGTCGTCGTAGCCCGTCGCGGCGAGCGTCCCCGGTTCGGTATTATCCGCCACCAACGTCACGCGCGGAGAGCCGAATCGAAACGTCCCTCGTTTCTCGGGCGTCAGAAAACTCGTCCCCGCGTAGTTGGCCTCGTACCCGAGCGCGCGATCGAGCTCGCTGGGATGGCCGCATGATTCATGGATCGTCAGCGACAAATGTTCCGGATCGAGGACCAGGTCATAGACGCCGTCCCCGACGGCCGGCGCACGAACCTTTTCGACGGCCTCGCGCGCCACGCGAATCGCCTCTTCCGACCAACGGGTCTCTTCGATCAATTCATAGCCTTGGCGGAGATACGGAAGATTGAATGAGCGGGTGGCGAATCGCCCGTCGAGCAACGCCGTGGCGCTGATGGAACCGTTGACGGCCGACAGGTCGAAATCGAGTACCGAGCCTTCCGTCGATTGGAACCGTTTGCGATCCCGGCACCACCAGATCTCGGCCGTACTCCGAACGATGTTCGGCCGTCCATGCAGTGTTTCCATTGTTTCCAGGAGGAGCCTCGTTTTTTTCTCCAACGGGACGGTGTGGGGATCGATCCGGACGGCGGTCACGACCCGATCGCGACAGACCGGCTCTTCGACCAACCGCACCTTCTCGGTGGCGATCGACGCCGCGTGTTTGGCAAGCTCGACGGCCAGATCCGCCACGCGCGGAACGTCTTCGAGGGAGAGCACCAAGCTCGCGGCAAAGCCCCAGGCTCCGTGATACAACACGCGCACCCCGAAGCCGACGTCCTCGGCGTCGCGGACCGACGCAATCCGGCCATCCTCTCCGCAAACGTGCCCGGTCACGCTGCGTTGGATGCGAATGTCGCCGTATTCCACACCGTATCGGCGAACACGGGCCAGGGCCAGTTCGGCGAATTCATCCCAGGTTGGAGAGCCCATGTCGTGGTTCTCCCAAGGTTCGAACACAGCTCGACGGTAGTATAACAGGTGGGCGACCTGAACGGTGCGCATGCCGAGAAACGGGAAAACGCCACGGCTTTATTCCGCTGAATGAGCCGCAACAGGAAGGCTGCTTATCACTGGTTTATCCGAGCAGATGAGACGACTGTACCTTGATGTTGACCCGGGACGGAGCGGTTTGCTCCGTCACCAAGGGTCGATGAGTTTTCCCCGTCGCCGGCAGCTTCTCCGGCGGAAGAGAAACGGCCGCTAGATGCTCGTCCCCGTGCGGGTGGCTTCCACGAACTGCTCGCTGGATTCATCCAACGCCCGCCCTTTGCGGCCTTTGGCGGGAAGGATGAACAACTGCCTGGCATCGATGGTCTTGGCTTCTTGCGGAGCCGAGGGAAGCTTCATCTCGTAGGTGACGGGACGTTGATGATCGGCGATCTGTAGCTTGGGGTTGTAGACGCTGTTGAACTTCCAGAGCATCTTGATGAAGTTCGTTTGTCCGCGCATGAGATGGCCCGCCGCGATCTTGGCCGTACCCTTGAGGGCGGCCCAGCCCAAATGCTTCTTGTTCAAGACCTGCTGCGTCTTGACCAGCTCTTCATAGAACTCCGGCAGCGGGAGCTTGGTCGGCAGCACGGCGTGCTGAATGTCGAACAGGCGGTAATCTCTCGTTTGGAACTTGCGCGATTCGGTGTACCAGCTTTCGGTGCCGGGATAGGGCGTGTTCACGCTGATGTTCACGATTTCCGGAATCTCCAGACACCACTGCCGGATGACCTCAAACCGCCGGCGGTCCCAATCGGGATCGGCAATGATGTTAATCGCCACGGTAATGCCAAGCGAACGAGCGAACTCGAGCGCCTCAAAATTTTTCCCCAGCGAGATCCGTTTGCGGTGCATCTTGAGGCCCTCTTCATCGATGGCCTCCACGCCCAAAAACATGTACTGAAGCCCGATCTTCTTCCAAAACTGGAAGACTTCCTTGTTCCGGAGCAAGACATCGCCCCGCGTCTCCATATAAAATTGTTTTTTAATGCCACGTCGAGCGATGGCTTCGCCGATTTCCATCCCCTGTTTGGCCTGAATAAAAGCGACGTCGTCGACCAAAAAAATGCCCGGTTCTTGAACTTGCTCCAGTTCCTCGACCGCCTTCTCGGTGCTGACCATTCGATAGCTGCGGCCGTAAAACGTCCACGCGCTGCAAAAGGAGCAGTCCCAGGGGCACCCCCGCGCAAACTCAATGGACGCGCAGGGGTCCAGCACCCCGATGAAATACTTGCGCCGGTTTCTGAGCAGATCCCGCGCCGGACGCACGTCGTCGAGATTTTCAATAAACTGCGCGGGCGGCCCTTCCCCGTCGAGCGTGACAACGCCGGGAATCTTGGTGATGGATTTACGATCGTGCTCTACGGCTTCGACCAACTTGGGAGCGCCGGCTTCCCCCTCGCCCTTGAGGACACAATCAATCGCCCCGTTGGCATGTTCCAAAAACTCCCGGGCCACGAACGAGGCACTGTGCCCGCCGACGAAGACGAACGAGTTCGGCAGAACGGTTTTCGTCAACTTCGCCAGGTCCACCACCTCGGGCACGTTCGCCAGGTAATTGCACCCAAAGGCCACGATGTCCGGCTTCCAGGACCGGATCAACGCCTCATAGTCCTTCCAAGTATCCGCTTGCAGATCGATCAACCGGACCTCATGGCCCGCCTGCCGAACCGCCTGGGCGACCATTTCGAGGCCGAGCGGCTCCAGCCGGAGATAGATTTTCGTGTACATCAACGGACCGGGATGAACCGCGAGGAACTTCATACCCTCAACCCTCCTCGTCTGCGCAACGTGCGGCCTGAATCCACCATCATCAGGATGGACGAATCACGATGCCGGGCCGGTCGGCCGGATGACTCTGGCGAAACACCTGATACGGCGGGGCATTGTGACAGAACGACCGGGGAGGTTCAAGGCGGAACCGCGCGTAAGACTATTGAAACAGGAGTGACGGACAATGTGACGTGAAGCCAAGGTTGTCCCTCCGCCTTTTACACCGCCGGCGCCAACACCTCTTTATACATAACGGCTAGGTCCAGCGCCGAGGCCACGGCATCTCGCACTGAGGCGAACATCGCACGGGAGTCTCCGTGAACGAGCAAGAGGACCCCTGTCAACGAGAACGAATGCAACGGGAAACGAAACCGCGAAGGCCAGACGAACCGTCACAAGCCTGGCCGCAGATCGATGCACGCATCAGCACTGAAGAGGTCGATCCGCCGGACAAGAAAATCGCTGACCCGGGGTCGAACTGACGATGCCGGTCAGACTTGGTTGTTGAGCGACGAGTTCGAGGTCACGGCGTCCCTCGGCTTTTCCCCTCGCCACGGACATGGATTGATCGTTCTGCGACTGTGCGGAGAGCGCCCGTGGATCCCGTCAGACCGAGACCTCGACGTATTCCACTTGGCTGGTGGGTAGAGGGATGGGCAGACTGTCGGCGCGAAGACCCTCCAGGTGAAATTCAATGGCTTCGCGGATCATCGTTTCAGTTTCCTGAATCGTCTCGCCAGTGGCGACACACCCAGGAAGGTCCGGTACATAAGCAGCGTAGTTCGAGGCAGCTTTTTCGATCACTATCGCATAACGCATGATGAACTCTCTATTTCTTCCATCCAGCCTGCTTGAAGATACTGTTCAGAGTTCCAGGTGGCAAATCGTCGCTCGGTTTACCTGCAACTGTTACTCGGCCAGGCTTGATGGGATGTTTAAATTGTCGATGACTTCCCTTCGTGGCAACCAGGTACCAGCTATCCTCTCGCAATCGATCGAGAACCTGGCTGACTTTCACAAGGCCAGCATACCTCAGTATGCGTCAGAATCCAACAAATTGCGTTGAACGTCAACATTGGAAATGGATGTCTCTCACAATGAGGTGGTCATGCCTTCCGCCAAAGAACGAATGACTAAAATCCTTCAAGATCGGCCGGATGACAGCTCTTATGATGAGCTGCTACGAGAGTTGGCGTTTGCAAGAATGATCCGACCGAGGGCTTGCCGACTCCGACGCAGGAAAGACAGTCGGCCATGAAGAGCATGAAGAGATGGGGCGCCGTATCAAGACATGGCACAGTTGACGTGGACCGCTGAAGCCGAACGATGGCTACGTGACATCTACGACTACATCGCTTTCGATGATCCTGTCGCTGCAGCCCGCACCATCGAACCCATTTGCCGAAAAGCCGAAACCTTCGAGAATTTCCAGAATCAGGTTACCGCTACCGGCAGCAGCCCGACCGACACATCCGCATCCTGCTTCACGGGCATGACCGTATCGCCTCCCTGATCAAGGATTCCAACACAATCGACATCCTCGGCGCCTTCCACCGAGCGCTCAATATCGACCGCTCCTTGCTCTAAGCTCCGCACCAACCGGCGGCATAGATGGATCGTTTCGAATCGTTAAGCCGGTGCCAATTGCTTCCTCGGATGACCAAGAGTCCTGATTGTTGGATTGCAACGCGCGATCACTTTGAGTCCCCCTGCCGTTGAAGAAAAAGGAAATCCTAAGAACAGAAACCGGAAAGGCCCGCTGTCCCATCAGAAGAAAGCCTGAGCTATGCGCTTGACATTCGGCCCCTTAACATGGGAGTCCAACGCGGTTTCGGTCTCCGCCGATGGAGTCGTCGCAAGAGCCACCGCCTATCACGTCGAATTTTATGATGGGACATCAACCATCTATGGCCCATTCACCACAAATCGCGTTTCGGCGAGAGATCAACGCCAAATCTTCGGAACCCAGACTGCATCAAGCCAATTTCTTAATCCCGGCTTAGGACTCCTTTCGCTTCAAAACCTTGGCCAGTCGGATCCAGATGCCTGCTGCGCCCTCGCTCAGCCTGGGTTCGACAATAGAAACACAAATGGAATTGGGTCACGCCCCGTCCTTCAGTTTGCCCTGTTTGAGTTCAATACCCCGGTCACTGTGTCTCAAGTAACTGTTGATGACGTGAGTAATTATGGGCGCAGTGTGTGGGTGGCCGGCGGGAGTGTCGCTCCGGACCTTTCACTGGATCTTGTGCGCGCGTTTGCAGGATTCACCGTGCTCAATTTAAGAGACGATGCGTCAGATGGCCTCTTTGTGCATACCTTTTCACCACTGAACAATATTCGGTGGTTGGCCGTTGGAACACCACCGTCTCAGACGGGAAACATAGGACCTTTTACTGGAGGTCTAGGAGGCTCTCAATTTTATATTAATCAGGTGAGTGCTACGCCCGTGCCTGTACCCGCTGCGTGGTGGCTTTTTGGAAGCGGACTCGCCGCCATCACGGGAATTACACGAAGGAGAAGGATGCGTACCATGTAAAGCGGAACCCGCGCCCTGCTCAACTACCAGGCAGGTCTCGTACGACGGCTCCCGGACTCACCGGCGGTGCTGTTCCCACGCCCGAAAGGCCGCGAGCTCCTGAGCCAGGCTTTGGAGCACAAGCGCCAGCACGGCCAGATCGTCGATCACGCCGATGCCGGGAATGAAGTCCGGCACGAGGTCCACCGGACTCAGCACGTAGAGCAGGGCGCCCGCCACGATCATGAGGGTGCGGGCGGAGAGGCCTGGATACCATCCCTGTTTCCAAGCCCGGAGCAAGCGGACGAGCAGCGGAAGGTCGTACCACAGGCGGCCGATCATGCGCAGCATCGCGAAGAATCTGGTGGAGACCCCCATCATCTACCTCCGGGCATCTGCCTCCGGGATGGCGAGTTGAAAGATCCTTGCGGAGGCGTGCTATCGCCGCGTTCACTAGCCTACCAAAGACAATGGCGTTTGAAAAGTGATCGCGCAGGCGCCGATGAGCGGATCTTCGCCCTCTATTTCTGTTACGCTCTGCTCCCATGTTTTCACCCGCATCCTCGCCCCTTTCGCTGTTTCTCCTTCTCTTCGTGATCGGTGCGGGGCTGCGCCTGTTCGGCTTGTTGGGAAAACGCCACGCCGAGCGGCTGGGAACGTTCGTCTTCTCCATCACCCTGCCGGCCACGATTCTCATCTCGCTGGACCGGGTGACGTTCTCTCCCACGGCCTGGAAACTCCCGCTCGCCGCCTGGCTGGTGACGGTGCCGCTCGCCTCCATCGCCTGGCTCCTGGCTCGTGCGTCGGCTCTTGAACGGCCGACACAGGGAGGTTTTGCCTTGGCGGTCGGCTCGATCAATTCGATCTACTTTGCGTTTCCCGTCATGCTGGCCACGTTCGGCGAAGAAGGCCTGGCGCGGGCGATTTTGTTCGATCTCGGCCAAACGACGCTCACGCTCACCGTGCTCTATCCGGTGGCGCTCCGGCACGGGACCGGCGGCGCATCCTCCAGCCGGACGTTGAGACGCCTCGTGGCCTCCCCGCCGTTATGGGCGTTGACCGCGATCGTGTCCATGAAAGTCAGCGGGCTCCACCTGCCGGACGGACTCCGGTCGATTTTGACGCCCGTTCATTGGCTGACGATTCCGCTGGCGAGCCTGGTGCTTGGCCTCTCGCTCAACACCTATGCCCTGAGAAAGACCTGGCCGCTCACAAGCCTGGGCGTGGCGCTGCGCATGGGTGGAGGGCTGTTGATCGGCTGGGCGGTCGCAGCGCTATTGGGACTGACGGGACTGGAGCGGGCGTCGGTGCTGCTGATCGCCGGAATGCCCTCGGCGGTGATGGCGGTGATTTACGCCGCCGAAGCCAAGCTCGACGAAGATCTGGTCGCTTCGATCGTGGCCTTGTCGATCTGTCTCGGTGTGGCCTTGCTGCCCTGGTTGCCGGCTCTCGCTCGGATGCTCGTGGGCTCGGCTTAACGACCGGCTCCGACAGCGGTCGGGACAGTCCGTTCCCTCTTGGTATTTCCATCCCCGCTCACGTACCATGCGCCCATGCCGCTTCCCGAACAACTGCCTCCCGAACGCACCGTGCGCCGACGCATCATCGACCTGCTGGCCGACACCCGCATGTCGTCCTATCAGCTTGCTCGACGGCTCGGCATCCCGGAACGCCAAGTCGAAGAGCACCTGCCCCATATCGTCAAAAGCCTGGCGCGGGACCGGATGCGGCGATTCGTCCTGGAGCCCGCAACCTGCTTTGATTGCGGATTTGTGTTTCGCGAGCGCAGGAAACTGACCAGGCCCGGCCGCTGCCCCGCTTGCCGCAGCGAGGGTATCTCGGCTCCACGTTATGGAATCGACTCGATCAAAAGACGGTCGGAACGTCTGGACAGTCAGGCGGCAAGTGAGTAGGATAGCCACCCGGAAGGAGCGGCCATGGCTATGAGAGCGACATCCTTGATCGTCTGTGCATTCGGTCTTCTGCTGCTCGCGGGCTGTCCCGGCAACGACGCCAGGGTCCTGTTCGAAAACGCGGCGTACGAGGAAAGCCACATGAACTACGATAACGCCAAGAAGATCTACGAGGAGATCATCTCCCGTTATCCCGAGAGCAAAGAAGCCGACATCGCACGGGCTCGATTGGCGGAACTGAATTCCCAGAAGACCCAGTGAATCACGGCTTTTTGGGCGCGCCGGGAATAAACGCGTTGGTGGTGAGGCGATAGGTCCGATAGTCCTCCCCGAATCGTTCGAGTGCGTCGGTCTCGTTGGGAGGGATCCCCGTCACCTTCAATAACAGCCATCCCATCACGATCGGACCGACCCAGCTAAAGATCCACCCGGACGCCCCCAACGTCATGACGACGTAGGACCACCAATGCAGCCAATCAAAAAAATAGTTGGGATGGCGCGAGTAGCGCCAGAGTCCATCTCGGCAGACACGGCCTTCATTGCGCGGATCGGCTCGAAATTGGGCCAATTGTCGATCGGCCCGCGCCTCGCCCGCCACCGCAATTCCCCAGATCAATAGGCCGATCAGCTCGACCATCGACGTCGGAGGGCGGGGATTCCACAGAACCACGAGAAACGGAAGAGAAAACACCGCCACGGCCACCGCTTGCATCTGAAAATACAGAAACATATTGAACGGCTCCGACGAGCCCCATGATTTTCGGAGGCGGCGATACCGGCTGTCTTCTTCTTTGCCGATCACTCGATTGACCAGAATGTAGTGCCCCAATCGGCCCGCATAGAGCACCACCAACATCAGCACCAACAACGTCCGCTCGATCCCGCTGATGGTTTGGACGGTATAGCCCGCCACGACGGACACCAGCCCCAGGCAAAACCCGACTTCCGCAACCGCGGCGTTTTTGATGCGTCGCTGCACGAACCAGAGAATCACCATGACGACCATCATGGCGAAGTAGCCCTCCAGCACGAGGGGAAGCGGGTTCGATTCGATCATCCCGTTGTCTGCGTCCATTGCTCCCCCGTTCCGCCGTCATTCCCCATGTCATTCCCCCTCAAATCAACGACCGCTCGCAAGAGCGCCTTGGCCGTAGGCGGCACCGCGCCGGAGATTCCGGCTCCATCCCTTTCGCACCCGGCATCCGGCCAGCCGGCAGCCGGAGTGCGACCAAGAGTCAAACGGAGGGCGATTCTACGATGTCGGCCGGTTCGGGGGAAAGATCTTTGTGAGCCGGTGATGAGGCTCGGAGTCGGAGAGGCAAGTTCCGCCCATCGGCGGGACTGCCTGTTCCATGCGGCCGATGAGGAACTGAACAGAGCCTCGGGCGGCTAGGCCGCCATTCGTGTCGCCGTTTCGTTCGGCAACCAGCGGTTCAAGACGGCGGTGAGCGCCTGAGCGGTGACGGGCTTGCTGACGAAATCGTCCATGCCGGCTTTCAAACACTGCTCACGATCTTCCGCCATGGCATTGGCGGTCATGGCGACGATCGGCGTGTGACGGTCGGCTCCCTCGCGACCACGGATGACGCTGGTCGCCTCGAACCCGTCCATCTCCGGCATCTGGCAATCCATGAACACGAGGGCATAGCGAATCCGTTCCATCGCCTCGACCGCCTCCTTGCCGTTTCCCGCGACATCCACCCGACAGCCCAATTTTTCGAGCATCTTGACCGCCACCTTTTGATTGACGGGATTGTCTTCCACCAACAAGATATGCCCCCTCATCGCGGCACGGACTTCGGAGACGACGTGAGTGGTAATGATGCCGGTTTGAGAACCGTTCACACTGGAGTCGCGAGCACCGGAACCAGCCAGCACGAGCGCAAGACAATCGAGCAGTTGCGATCGGCGGATCGGTTTGGTGAGGTAAGCGGAAAACCCCACCTCTTGCGCGAGCTTGGCGTCTCCTCGCCGCCCCAGCGAGGTGAGCAAGACCAACCGGGTGGAGCTAAGCCGCTCATCGGTCTTGATACACCGCGCCAATTGCATGCCGTCCATCCCAGGCATTTGCATGTCCAAAATCGCCAGGTCGAAGGGCTCGCCCCGCTCGGCGGCTTGCCGCAGGCACTGCAACGCCTCTTCAGGCTTCTCCACACTCTGGCATTGATATCCGTACTCGCTCAGTTGTTGCTCAAGTATTTTCCGATTCACCGCATGGTCGTCCACGATGAGCATGCGCCGGTTGCCGGGAGATCGAACCAGAGCCGCCGGGACCTGACGATGATCATCCGCCGGGACGCCCAATCGCGCCGTAAACCAAAAGGTGCTGCCGACACCGACTGTGCTCACGACACCGATCTGCCCGCCCATCAGCTCCGCCAGTTTCTTGCAAATCGCCAGACCAAGGCCTGTCCCGCCGTACCGCCGCGTCGTTGAACCATCGGCCTGCGTAAACGACTGAAACAGTTTTTTCTGTTGCGCGGGAGTCAGCCCGATCCCGGTATCCGTTACCTCGAACCGCAGCATCACGTTGTCAACACGGTCACCGGCGGAGGCCGGCTCGTCATCCGCCACGCCGACCGTCACGACGACTTCCCCCCGTTCCGTGAACTTGATCGCGTTTCCGAGAAGATTGAGCAAGATCTGGCGGAGGCGGCCGGGATCGCCGCGCAGCCGCTCCGGCACAGCCGCTTGGACCAAACATCCCACTTCCAATCCCTTGGCATAGGCCCGTTCGGCCACCAACGCCACCGTCTCCTCCACGGTGGCGCGGATATCGAAGTCCAGCCGCTCCAATTCCATTTTTCCCGCGTCCGCCTTGGAGAAATCGAGAATGTCATTGATGATCTCCAAGAGATGTTCGCCACAGCGGCGGATGGTTTCGGCATACTCCCGTTGCTCGCCGGACAGAGCCGTATCCAATAGCAGGCTGGTCATCCCGATCACCCCGTTCATCGGGGTCCGAATCTCGTGACTCATCGTGGCCAGAAACTCGGCCTTGGCCCTGGCCGCATCCAACGCCCGATCCCGCGCCTCGGCCAGTTCCTTGTTTTTCCGCTCAAGTTCCTGTGCTGATCGAGCCAACTCGGCCTCGGCCTGTTTGCGTTCGGTGATGTCGGTGAGCGTGCCCATCATCCGAAGAGGCGTGCCCGCCTTATTCCGCTCCACCACCTGGCCGCGCATCGCGAACCATTTCCATTCACCCGATCGATGCCGGACGCGATGTTCGACGCAGTACTGAGCCGACTTCCCTGCCAAGTGATCGTTCAACGCCCGTTCGACCCATGGACGATCATCCGGATGCACGCGATTTTTCCAGTCATAGACGTTGTTGAGGGGGATATCGTGCCCCTCAAGGCCCAACAACTGAATCCAACGGGGACCATAGGAGGCTTGCATGGTTTGAAGATTCCAGTCGTACAAACCATCGGTGGAGACTTCCAACGTCAGCCGATAGCGTGATTCATTGTCCCTCAATCGGTTCTCTATGTCCTTGCGGGCCGAGATATCCCTGATAATGCCAGTGAACTTGCGCATACCCTTGATCGCCATTTCCCCGACAGACAGGTCAATGGGGAACACCGATCCGTCCTTCCGTTTCGCCATCACCTCGCGACCGATGCCGATGATTTTCTTCACCCCGGTGGTCAGGTAATTTTTGAGATAGCCGTCATGCTCACGGTCATAGGGGGCGGGCATCAAGATGTTCACGTTTTGACCGATGAGCTCCTCCGGCCTGTAGCCGAACAGGGTTTCGATCGCCGGATTGACCATCTCGATCAGGCCCCGTTCGTTGATCACCACAATCCCCTCGACCGTCGTTTCGAAAATGGCGCGTAAGAGCGTTTCTCGCTCTTCCAATTCGGCGGTTCGCATCTGCACCTGGTGCTCCAACCCAGCCATCATGAGATGCAAAGTTTGCGTCCGCTCCTGCACATCACGCACGATGTCGCCGATCGCGTTCTCTAACTGATCCAAATTGTAGAGATGGCCATCAGCAATCGTCGCCGACGGCTGCGCCTTTCTTTGCCCCTGACACTGCTCCTGTTCCCCTAATCGAGCCCGCAATCCCTCGACCGACAGAGCGATCGTGCGCCAGCGAGTCACAATTCCTCCCAACAAGACCCGCCCCAACGCCATGGCCGCAACCACCGCTATCAGCATGATCAGCAGCAGCCGCCACATCATGGCAGCCTGGCTATCGCTCACCGTTTGAAGGGAATAGGTGATCCTGACAACGGACAGGAGGTGGCCCTTCTGATACACGGGCTCGGCAAAGATCAGCAGCGGCTCACCGGAATCCAGCCTGGCCTCGAAGACGGTGCCGGCCTCCCCGCTGCCAAGGCCATCTTCACCGGAAAGAACGGTTCCCACACGGGCGGCTGATGAGGAGGCGACGACTCGGCCCTCCCGATCGACAATCGCGATCTCGCGTAGGTTCGGATCATGGGGAGGCAGAGCCAGGTACTCTCTGAGGACATCAAAATCATCGACGGTGGCTACGATCGTGACCATGGCTCGCGCGACCGCCTGCGCGCGGACGACGGCCATTTCCCGCGCCAGTTCCCGCTGCTGAAACAAAAACAGCAGCAACATCACCATGGCCGTCGAACCGACGATGAGGAACAGCCCAAGGATCAAGCGAAGATGCAGGTTCGCGCGCCAACTTCTGAATAGGCCGGCGAAGCAGGATGGGACAGTTTCGCGATCGTCCATAAAAAAGAAACGGTTGCGTCGCCTCACTGGCAGGCAGGCACGGTCTGTTCCGACCACGCGCTTAGGGCGGTCGGCCGGCCACTTTCATCTTCCAACGTTGATCTTTATCGGCCGGAGTGAGCCAACCTTGAGGAGGACGTTCGCGAAGGGTGCCTAGGTGTGTTCACTACCCCCCCCCCCACACGATTCCATCACAGACCTGACTGGTTG
>JANDJG010000027.1 GCA_024331085.1 Nitrospira sp.
AACCGGAGATGTTTCCAGAAAGTTTTTCACGATGAATCCGGATGGCGCAGCAGAAAAACATCGTTGGATCGCATCAAGCACATCACAGGGTTGGACGCCATGATCGCAAGTCTTTCATCCCTTCTAAAGAGGGGGCTCCCATCCCTTTCATTTCTTGACAAGCATCAGACCGCCCGATAGTCTAGGCGCACCGAGACCGGTACGAGGTTCATATTCGACTCAAGAGGGAGAGGCGTATCGTCATGTCGTCACGATCTCGACATACTATGATGCCCAAGGGCCTGATGATGCCTTTATGTGCGTTGCTGCTCCTCTTGCCCGTCAAAACAAGCGCGGCGAGCGATCGTCTTGAGAACGATTCCGATTCTATTCCTTCCGCCGGGCTCGTCGGCGACCGTGGTGATGAAGACTTTGACTCCAACCTCGTTCCCTTGGACTCGGAACTTGCTCTTCCCCGGCAGACGTCGACCGACATTCAACCGACCCATGAAACCGACGGAGCCATGGCTGAATCGTCCGCCGCCTCCGAGTCGGACGATCAAACCGCCCGGTCCTCTGATCCCGAAGGAGACCAGGAGAACGATGCCTACAACATTCCCGTGGTGATCGATCCGGTGGTCGAGAGCCACTTGCGATTCTTTCATACTTCCATCAGGGATCGCTTTGAACAATGGCTTCTCAGACTCAGCCGATACCGCCCGCTTATCGAATCCATTTTTGCGGAGTTCGATCTTCCGAGCGACCTGATCTATTTGTCGTTGGTGGAAAGCGGCTTCAACCCCTATGCGTATTCACGGGCGAAAGCGACCGGCCCTTGGCAGTTCATGAAGACGACCGGAAAAACTTACGGCCTTCGCATCGATCATTATGTCGATGAGCGCCGAGACCCGATCAAATCGACCGTCGCCGCAGCCCGATACCTCCGGGATCTCTACGACCTCTTCGGAACGTGGCCCTTGGCCATGGCGGCCTACAACGCCGGTGAAGGCAAGGTGCTGCGCGCGCTGCAAAAGACCCAGGGAGAAACGTTCTGGGATATTTCGAAAACCAAACTCATTCGACCGGAGACCAAGCACTACGTCCCTCGCATCATGGCCGCCACCATTATCGCCAGAAACCCGGACCGTTACGGGTTCAATCACGATACGGTGCCGCCCCATCAATTTGAAGAGGTGGTCGTCGACAGACCGCTGCATTTCCGCGCAATCGCCAATCTTTCCGGCATTCCGTACGAAGAGCTTCGGCTTTTGAATCCGGAGCTTCGGCGCGACGCCACGCCTCCGGACGATTCTGCGTATCATCTCAAAGTTCCGGTCGGAACGGCTGAAAAACTCAGACAGGTGCTGGACCGAATCCCCACCTATAAGTTCCCTCCCCTTCCGCCGCAAACAAAACAGGTGAGGGCGGAAACATCGCGATGGTATCGCGTGCGGGCCGGGGACACGTTGGAGAAAATCTCCAAACGATTCAGGGTTCCGGTCAAAACGTTGAGGACGCGAAACAACCTGTCCCGCCCCTTCCTCAAAGCGGGCGAGATGCTCCTCATTCGTTGATCTGCCTCTCTTCTCTCCGCTCTCCACGAAGAGGTTTGCCGGGTGACGACTTCGGTGAATGAAGACGGCCTGGTGATGATAATGAACGCCGGGTAAGGGCTACGGCTTTTTGTCTGACGAGGAGGCGGCCTCGTAGGATTTTTTGGCTTCGAGAATTTTTTCCCGAAGAACGGCTTCATTGGCCAATGGAGAGTTCGGATAGGATTTGATGAGTTCCTGATACCGCTTCGACGCTTCATCAAACCGCGCTTGGCTTTCATCCAGCCGAGCCAACTCGAACAACGCCTGATCGCGGTTCAACGCTTCGGGGTTATTGAGAACCGCCGAATAGGACTGCGTCGCTTGAGCGACGTCTCCCTTCAAGAGGTAGGTGTAGGCGAGTTTTTGACGCGCAAGATCGACCAGTCTTTTGTTCGAGCCATAGGTGGAAATCAACCGTGTATAAGCGTCGATGGCGGCGTCAAGCTGATTGGTTTCGAGCAGGGCATTGCCCAGACCGAACAGCGCCAAAGGGGCCGACGGCGTATTCGGATACTCGACGGTGATTTTCTTATACAGGGCGATCGCTTCCTGCATGTTTGATTCGACTTTTTTCGGATCATTCAGCGGGCGCATCAGATAATGAAGCGTCGCCTCCCGTTCCAGGTCTTGCGCCTTACGGGCGGCTTCCGCGTTCTGCCACAAGACCGCCGCAAGAATACCTCCCGCCACGACCAACACCCCTACCCCTCCCAAAAGCGACCACCGATACTTTTTCATGTCCATGAGCCACTGTTCCAACGACCCGACTAATTTGTCTTCGTCGACGGGCAATTGGCGGGGGGGAACTTTGATGCGATAGGTCATGCTCGAATGGTCCTCTAAAAATCTAAAAAATACCCTTGGAACGTTCCATTGAAAGAAACCTTGGCTTTATACTAAGGGCTGATTTGCTTTGTCAATGTGCGAGCCGTCCAAGAATAAAAAGTGAACGCCTTTGACATGTCCCCGAACCGGTTCGGCACGAACTATCGACATCGACTCGATGAAGCCCTCACCCGCCGGTTGAACACTATGGAATCTTCCACGGGACCCGTCGTTCGGTATGGCGGACGGCCGGTCATCCTCCTGTCTTCCAACGACTATCTTGGATTGGCGGCCCATCCCTCGGTCATCCAAGCTGCCGTTCATGCGACGGAACAATATGGAAGCGGCGCCGGCGCATCTCGGCTGATCTGCGGAACGCTTCCTCCCCATTCCGAGTTGGAATCGGCCTTGGCTTCGTTCAAAGGAACGGAAGCCGCGCTTTTATTTGGATCGGGATATCTTGCAAACCTTGGTGTCATCCCCGCCCTGATCGGCCGCAACGATCTCATCTTGGCGGATCGACTGTGCCACGCCAGCCTCATCGACGGCTGTCGATTGAGCGGAGCCGATTTCCGGGTCTTTCGGCACCGCGATGCCGATCACCTCGAGTCATTGCTGAAGCGGAGACGGTCCTATCGTCGGACCCTGATCGTCACCGACGGATTATTCAGTATGGACGGCGACCTTGCGCCCCTTGCGGAATTGGCGTCTCTCGCCAAACGTCATGACGCCGTCCTCTACGTCGACGACGCGCACGGAACCGGCGTCATGGGCGCCACCGGAAGAGGAACGCTTGAAGCCTTGGGGGTGGAAGATGACATCCCCTTTCACATGGGCACGTTGGGCAAAGCATTGGGCAGCAGCGGCGCATACGTGGTCGGCTCCGGGGAGATCATCGACTATTTGCTCAACACGGCCCGTTCGTTCATGTTCACGACCGCTCCCCCACCCGCCACGGCGGCCGCTGCGCGCGCCGCCTTGACCATCATTCGGCAAGAGCCGCAGCGTCGGGCCAGATTGTGGGAAAACCAAGCCCGGATGTTTGACGGGTTACGTCGTCTTGGTTTTCGCTTGACGGAGACCGCGAGCCCCATCCTACCCGTCTTGATCGGCGACGCCGCCACCGCCCTCGCTTTTGCCGAGCAACTGCTGGCCCATGGCGTCTACGCGCCGGCCGTCAGACCGCCGACCGTCCCCCATGGGACCAGCCGCATCCGGGTCACCGTCACCTCCGAACACACGGCAAGTCACCTCGAAGAGGCGTTGCGGGCGTTCGAGTCGGCCGGTCGCGCCCTGCGTCTTATTTGATCCGCATCCGATCCGCGCCGATCGTCTCGACACATTTCAGCCGTTTTCTTGCTTTTCCCCTCCCCTATGGCATCATCCCACCGTATCGTATTTCGCGCCGTTGTCACCGGCACGCTTTGAGGGAGCACTCAATGGATATTTCCAAATTGTTGACGTTCGCCGTGAAAGAAGGGGCCTCGGATTGCCATCTCAGCGCCGGCGAGCCGCCGATGATACGCATCCACGGCGACATGAAAAAACTGGACCATCCGGCCCTGACGCCGGAGGAAACCCATGCGCTGATCTACGACATGATGAACGACGTGCAGAGGAAACACTTCGAAGAGCATCGCGAATGCGACTTCTCTTTCGAGTTGGGGGACATCGCGCGGTTCCGTGTGAACGTCTTCGTGCAGCAACGGGGACTCGGCGCGGTGTTTCGAAACATTCCCACCATCATCGTTCCGCTGGACAAGCTCGGCATGCCGCCGGTCATTCGGCAATTGTGCGACAAGGAAAAGGGATTGATTCTGGTCACCGGTCCCACCGGCTCCGGTAAATCCACCACGCTCGCGGCGATGGTCGATTATCTGAACACGACGTTCGAGGGCCATATCATCACGATCGAAGATCCGATCGAGTTCGTGCATAAATCCAAAAAATGCCTTGTCAATCAGCGCGAGCTCGGCGTGCACACTTTGTCCTTCGCCAACGCGCTTCGATCGGCGCTGCGCGAAGACCCGGACATCATCCTGGTCGGCGAAATGCGGGATCTCGAAACGATTCAACTGGCTTTGACCGCCGCGGAAACCGGCCACCTGGTTTTCGGCACGCTGCACACGTCGAGCGCCCCCAAGACCATCGACCGCATCATCGACGCGTTCCCGCCGGCCCAACAGGCGCAAATCCGAACGCAATTGTCCGAGGCGCTGGAGGCCGTCATCACGCAGACCCTGCTCAAGAAAAAAACCGGCGGACGAGTCGCCGCGCTCGAAATCATGGTGGCGACCACGGCCGTGCGCAATCTCATCCGCGAGGCCAAGCTCCATCAAATTCCCGGCATTATGCAGGCCAGCCAAAAAGACGGCATGCAAACGATGGACATGGCGTTGATCGACCTCGCGATGCGCGGCGTCGTGACGAAGGCGGAAGCGCAATCCCGCAGCATGACGCCCAATCTCTTCGGCGCGCCCATGAGCGGGGCCGCCTGAGAATCGAGCCGAGAAAGGATGACCGCGCCCATGGACGTTCGCAGCATGCTCAAAGTCATGGTGGACCGTGAAGCGTCCGATCTCTATTTGACCGTGGATGCGCCGCCGATTTATCGCGTGCACGGTTCGACGCAACCGGCCGACGCGCCGCCGTTCACCAACGACCAATTGGAAGCGTTGGCTTTGGCGTTGATGCGCGGTCAACAGCGCGTCGAGTTCGAAGAAAAAATGGAAATGAACCTGGCGCTCTACTACAAAGAGCTCGGCCGGTTCCGCGTCAACGTCTTTCGCCAGCGGGGGAACGTGGGCATCGTGTTCCGCCACATCAAGGCTGAAATCCAAACGGTCGAGGAGTTGCAGCTCCCCCCGATCATCAAAGACATCGCCATGACCAAACGCGGGCTGGTGCTCGTCGTCGGAGCCACCGGCTCCGGTAAATCCACGACCCTGGCCGCCATGATCGACCATCGCAACACGGTCCAGGCCGGCCATATCGTCACGGTCGAAGACCCGATCGAATTCGTGCATCAACACAAAAAATCCATCGTCACGCAACGCGAGGTGGGCTTCGATACCCTGAACTTCCAAAACGCGCTGAAGAACGCCTTGCGCCAGGCTCCCGACGTCATTCTGATCGGCGAGGTGCGCGACACCGAGACGATGGAAGCCGCCATCACGTTCGCCGAAACCGGCCATCTGTGCCTGGCCACCCTGCACTCCAACAACGCGAATCAGGCGATCGAGCGCATCATGAATTTTTTCCCGCAGGAGCGGCACGCGCAGATTTATTTGCAATTGTCCCTCAATCTTCGCGCCATCATCTCCCAACGGTTGATTCCGTCGCTCGACGGGCGGCGCGTGCCGGCGTTGGAAATCATGATGGACACGCCGCGCGTCAAGGATCTGATCAAGAAGGCCGAAGTCGATACGCTCAAAGAGGCGATGGAGCAGGGGCACGAAGAAGGATGCCAGACGTTCGATCGCGTGTTGTTCCAGTTGTACAAGGACAATCGCATCAGCCTGGAACAGGCCTTGATCAACGCCGACAGCGCCAACAATCTCCGGTTGAAGATCAAACTGGAAGGGTTGAAAGGAGACGACGCCGTCAATGTCTTGCTGGACAGGCAAACCGGCGGAGGAACGGGCGATGCGTTCAGAATTCAAGGTGGGCGAACCGACAGGATCACTCCCCTGCGAAAACGCTGAGCGCGACCAGCCGGAGATCGCCGAAAGGTCGGCCGAACGGCCTATCCTTCATTCTCCTCGTCTCCCGTTTGCTGCTCCAAATACCTGGCGATTTTTTCCAATGCGAGCGCGCTGAGCTTCGATCCGTACCAGGCCGGCATCGTTCGGCTCGGATAGCCGGGCACGACGAACCGATCCGGCTCCAGCACCGATTCAATCACATATTCGTGAACGGTCCTGGCCTTTCCACGATAAGCCGGATCGCCGAGCCGTCGTTTCCCCGTGCTCCCCAACACCAAGGGAGGGCCCACCCGACCTTTCGCCTCCGGAACGCCAGGGATTTCATGACACACGACGCAGCCGGCCCGGATAAAAATTTCATGGATCGCTTCATCTCCCGTCACTAAAGGGACCTTTTCTTCCGGCAAGACGACGGTCGAGCCGGAGGGCCCGGCGCCCGACGGCGGAGTGCGCGTCGGGCGATTGTCCGGTCGAAGCGCCCAGAGCGCGGAAGACAGCACAAGGCCGATGACGACGAGGCTCACGACCCGTTCCCTTCTGATTGAAGAAGTACGAGTTTCTTGCGAGGACGTATCAGAAAGACTGGAAGGCTTGCCGTTCATGACGTTTCACAGTGTCGTCAAAAGTGTACTTGGCAGAAGACGGCAACTCAAGGAGAGCCGAAAAGAAACTTCCATGTGGTTGCGTCTCCGTTCATGGGAAACACGGTTGTCGCCATGCGCCGATTTCTTCACCGCAAACCTTCCGCCGGCCGGCTGTTCTCTTCCCTATCCTCCTGGTATTATGGAACGTCAACGCGCGCTTTGCACAAAAGAAGATGGCTCGGACCATGAAATCCTTCGTCATCGGGAGCGTTTTCTTTTTCGGCGTGGGAATAGGAATCTGTTTGCTGCCGACTTCCGCGCCGGCGGAATCCTACGTGGCCGGAGTCGGCGGCATCAACTTCGCCGATCGTCTCACGGACGTGGAAGGAACCGGCGGTGTGCTTTTTCAAGACCTGGATCTTCAGAACTCCGTCGCCCTGGGGGGCAGGGTCGGACATTTTTTTAGACATGGATGGTTCGGCGTCGAAGGAGAATTTCTTCACTCCACTCCTCACGTCAAAGGGACGGTCGATGCTCCGGGGATCCACTTGCGAGTGATGTCGGTTACCGTCAATCTTGTCGCGCGATATCCGGGTCGAACGTTTCAACCTTACGTCGGGATCGGCGGCGGCCCCGTCATCGCTCATCTGCGCGACTCCGGGGGAGTGCAACGGGATTCCGACGTCGCCGGAGGATTCAACGCCTTCGCCGGCCTGCGCGCCTTCGTGACTTCCCATGTCGCGGTCTTCGGCGAATACAAATACACGAGCGCCACGTTCGTTTTCGACAAGGCCTTCGGCCCGGCCGGAGGGTTTGAAGGCGGGTATCGGGCGCAGCACCTGTTGTTCGGCGTCTCGCTGCATTTCTAAAAACGGAGCATCTTCATGGCTCGCGCGGTCTCGATCGTCGTCCTTTTCGGCGGACTCCTCATCCTGTCCGCCTGCGCGGAATCGCTGCACCAAGTTCAGCGTGAGACAGGCCCGCTCGGCATCCCGCTTGAATTACAGAAGGAGATCGACATCACCGTGACCTTCGCCGATCTCCGGGCCGACACCGATTCCTATCTCGGACGAACCGTCAGCTTGGGCGGCATCGTCTTAGCGGCCAAGCGAACGTCGGAACGGACGGAGATCGAGATCCTGCAACTGCCGAGAAAAGAGGGCCGGATTTCGACCAAAGACCGTCTCCGGTCCGAAGGGCGATTCCTCGCCGTCCGTGAAGAATTTCTCGACCCGGCCACTGTGCCTCCCGGCACGCCGGTGACCGTCATCGGGACCGTGCAAGGATCCATCACGCGGCGACTGGATGAAGCCGAGTATCTGTACCCCGTTCTAGCCATCAAACATCTGATCGACTGGAATACGGTGGATATGGAAGATACCGAAACCGCCCCCACCGCGTTTTATGGCCCCTATTACTATCCGCCTTTCGGCTACTGGGGCGTTCCATACGGTTACTATCCTTTCTGGACGAGGCCCTACCCCTTCATCGTTCAGCCCCGTCCTGCACCGAGACCGCCTCCCTCTCCTCCCCCTCCTCCCGGTATTCCACCAAGGTTCAAACGAAGGTGATCGACGTGACGCCTCACCGAGATCGCAGAAGACTCCTCCTGTCCCGCCGTGATGTTCTGGTCGGGGTTGGTATCGCCGGCGCGGCGTGGTTGATGGAACAGGCCCTCGTTCCCCGACGAGCGGCAGCCGAGAACGCGGAGCCTTCCTGCCTTGTCCTCCCTCAGCAGACGGAGGGCCCCTATTTCATCGACGAACGGTTGAACCGTTCCGACATCCGTTCCGATCCCTCAACGGGACAGGTCACACCGGGAATCCCTTTGCGGCTGACAATTCGGACCATGGGCGTCTCCGCCGCCGGCTGCCGGCCTCTGGCCGGAGCCGTTGTCGATATCTGGCAGTGTGATGCCATGGGATTCTACTCCGATGTCAGAGATCCGTGGTTCAACACCGTCGGGCGAAAATTCCTCCGCGGCTATCAGACGACCGACGCCGACGGCAAAGCTCGATTCATCACGATCTATCCAGGCTGGTACCCGGGACGAACGGTGCACATTCACGTCAAGATTCGGACGGCCCCTCTCGGCCGTCGAAGCTTCGATTTCACGTCACAACTCTATTTCGACGACGAATTGACGAATCATGTCCTCTCGCAGCCGCCCTATGCCTCGCGAGGGGCTCGCGCTACACGCAACCGGCAGGACTGGATTTTCCGCCAGGGCGGAGACCGTCTCATGCTCGACCCGACGCCGATGGAAGACGGGTACGCGGCCACGTTCACCTTCGGGCTTCATCTCGCCTGAACGGGACGCCGCGGCCATACGACGCTGTCTTGAATTGGGCCGAGCATATGGCATGAAGCGACCGTCAAGCAATCGAGCCCATCAAAACTCCGACGGAAAGGTCCTTATGCGGAAAGCCAAAATCGTCTGCACCATCGGACCGGCCACCGCTTCGCCGACCATGTTAGATCGGCTAATCGAGAGCGGCATGGACTCGGCCCGGCTCAATTTCTCCCACGGCACCCATGAGGCGCATGCCGCCGCCATTGCCGCCATTCGGCAAGCCGCGGCGCGAAGGAAAGTCGCCGTCGCGATCATTCAAGACGTGCAAGGCCCTCGCATACGAATCGGAGCGGTTCCCGAGGGCGGAATCACGGTCCGTTCCGGCCAATCCGTCAGAATACGGCCGGTCTCACTATCATCAGACCAACCGCCCTCGCTTTCTCCCTCTACTCATTCGTCCATCCCGGACATTCCGATCCTGTATCCCTCCCTCACGCGCGACCTCAAGCCAGGCGCGAGAATCTTGATCAACGACGGACTCATCGAACTGCTCGCCGATCATGTCGCCGACTCCCACGTTGACTGTACCGTCGTAACAGGCGGGACGATCTTATCTCACAAGGGCATCAACCTCCCCGGCACCGACGTGAGCGTCCCGACGCTCACCGACAAGGATCGGGAAGACTTGCGCTTTGGAATCGCCAGCGGTGTGGACTATGTGGCCCTGTCTTTCGTTCGAGGTCCGGAAGATATCAGGGCCGCCCGCCGGTTCATCGCCGAATGCGGCGGCGATCAACCGATCATCGCCAAGATCGAACGGGCGGAGGCCGTCGCAACGTTGGACAAGCTATTGGACGAAGCGGACGGCGTCATGATCGCGCGCGGCGATCTCGGCGTCGAGATGGGGCCGGATGCCGTGCCGATTTTGCAGAAACGGATCATCATGGAAGCCAACCGCCGCCGCCGTCTGGTTATCACGGCGACCCAGATGTTGGAATCGATGACTCAATCTCCTCGTCCCACCAGGGCCGAGGCGTCGGACGTGGCGAACGCCGTCTTCGACGGCACGGACGCGGTGATGTTGTCCGCCGAAACGGCCGTCGGAGCGTATCCCCTCGAAACAGTACAGGTTATGGACCGTATCATCCAGGCGGCCGAGCAGGAAGCCGGATCAATGCCCCTGTTCAGGCGCCGAACGGACGTTGAGTCCATGTCGTTTCCCGATGCCGTCTGCACCGCCGCCTATTTTGCGGCTCAGGCCGTTGCCGCCGACGCGATCGTCGTCTTCAGCGAACGGGGCGCGACGGCGCGATTGATTTCGAAACAACGGCCGGCCTCCCCCATCATCGCTTTCACGCCGTACGAATCCGTCCGGCAGCGAATGGCTCTCTATTGGGGCGTGCGTCCCTCTCTGATCCCGCAGATTGAACACACCGACGATCGCGTGGAGGAGGCGGAACGGAGATTAAAAGCCGAAGGGCTGGTCAAGGGCGGAGAAAGGATTGTCATCCTCTCCGGCACCCAGGTCGGACAGCCGGGCGGCACCAACCTGATGAAACTGCACGAGGTTCGATAGTCACGCTCTTTTTCTGCGCCTTTGCGATTTCTTTCGCCGACGGTGGAATGAAGGACTCCTCCCACACGGCGGTCAGAACAGCACCCGATCGCTCCTCATAAGCTCCGGCAAATTGTTCACCGGCCGTTATTTACCCCTTGATCTTGCTTTGAGAGAGGGGTATCGTGCCGCCACATCCGGGTGGTGCCTGATGCCGCTTCTCGCCCATCGGTCACTCCATCGTCCTTTCTTCCGCCGCTCACAACGGCGAGCCGCCTGTTCCGTTCTGACCCATTGGCCTCTCCCCGAAGATTCGTTCCACCTGATCAGTTTCCCGGTTCGGCTCAACGAATGTCGTTGCGCGATCGATGTCTTCACACGGCAGAACGATCAATGTGACGATGATTCGGCAAGAGAAAACCGTTTCAACAACATGAACAGAATCGATAGGAGAACCGGATCGGCATACCATCAGTCCATCGCCATATCATAACATCGCAAGGAGGGAACGTATGGGACGCCATAAAATCGGCCTGATCATTCCCCACCCCGAGGACCAAAAGTGGGATTCGGTTTGGAAGCTCTTTCGCACACCCAATCTGAATCTCCCCACCCTGGCCGCCTTGATCCCCGAAGACGAATGGGACATTGAGATTCAGGACGAGCTGGTCGGCCCCATCGATTTTACCCGCGAGTACGATCTGGTCTTTATTACCGTCACGACGGTCGTGGCCGTTCGATCCTATGAGGTCGCCCGGCTGTTCCGTGAGCGCGGGGCCAAGGTGGTGCTCGGCGGCATTCACCCCTCCACGTTGCCCGACGAGGCGCAGCGACACGCCGACTCCATCGTGATCGGCGAAGGCGAATTGACGGTGCCGAGGCTGCTTGCGGACTTCAAGAACGGCAAGCTTCAACCCCGTTACACCATGCCCTATATGGTCGAGCAGTGGGACGAACGGCCGCCTCGATGGGATCTCTTGCCCCAAGGCTACATGTTTCGGCACGCCTTGACCGCCACACGAGGCTGCAACTATCGCTGCTCGTTTTGTTCGATTCATTTGGCGCTCGGAGGAGGGCGGTACGGCTTTCGCAAAAAACCCCCGACCGAGGTGGTCAAGCTGGTCGAACAAATGTCCGGCCCGATGGTGATGTTCTGGGACGACGATCTGCTCTCCGACCCGGTCTATACGAGAGACCTCTGCGCGGCCTTGAAGCCGCTGGGGAAAAAATGGATGAGTCAAATGAGCGCGACCTACATCGCGCACCATCCCGACTTGCTCAAAACGCTCAAGGAAGCCGGCTGTTCGGCGATGTTCATGGGGTTGGAATCGATCAATCAGGACTCGTTGAAATCGGTCAATAAACAAAATTCGGCGAAGCTGTACGAAGACATGATCCGCCGCATCCATGACCACGGCATCGATATTCACGCGGGCTTCATCTGCGGCCTGGACCATGAAGACGTCTATGATTTCGAACGGACCGCCGAGTGGGCCACCCGCATGGGCCTGGCCGGAGCCCTCTGGCGCATCATGACCCCCTATCCCGGCACCAGACAGTTCGCGGAACTCAAGGCGGCCGGTCGCATCTTGACTGAAAACTGGACGATGTACACGGGCGAGCACGTCGTCTATAAACCGGCCAAGATGACCGTCGAACAATTGTACTGGGGACACAAATGGGCCAAGGGACAGTTTTACTCCTATCGGTCCATCGCGCAACGGGCGATCGGCCGGGCCAGGCAAAACGGCGCGCACGAGCTGTTGAACATCACCGGCTGTGGGTTGGGCTATCGTTCCATGTTCCACCTCGCGGCGGATTCGGCGCCGGTCAACGTGTATCGAGACATGAATCATCTTCCGCCGCAGGAAGAACCGGTGGCGTTTCGGTTTCCCTATCCGGCCAAGAACCGATTCAGTTTTGTCACGGATCAATGGGATCGACTGCGGGCAAAGATTCAGCCCAGGCCGCGCATCAACTGAGGCGCATGATTGCGGGTATCATGCCGGTGATCGGGCTCACGGCAATAGTCCTGGCCGGTGAGCCGGTTCGCGCGGAATGGACGTTGCTGGACGATCGGTATCAAGAGCCGGGATTTCGGATGGTCTCTGTCGATCGTGACTCGATCCAGCAAGAGGATGGAGGGGGGACCGTTTTCGTATTGATTGACTGGGCCGTGATGCAAGGCGGGCGCTCGCCGACCAGATTTTATTCGACCATCGCGCGAAAACAAGTGGACTGTCCGAACAAATTGATACGACTGACGGCGTTTGCGGATTATTACGGGCACAGGGGGACGGGCGAACGCATAGCCTGGGGCGAACAAGAAGGACCGTGGCGTCCGATTGAGCCCGGCAGCGTGAACGAGGGAATCTGGATGCTGGTGTGCGGACGCGACGGCTCAGAGTGAGGGAGAATCCGTTCAATTTTCCAATTCAAGCCCTGTCACAACATTCCCTTTGTAGGATTGTCTTGCAACAACCGGGCGGCTCTTCCACAATGAGCCGGCACAGCGAGAGACCATAGTGCCCGCATGGTTGCCACGAAGGAGAAAGGCTCCCAATGACCGATTCATCCGTTCCTAACCAGGCAACGGCGTCGTTTCGGCGGATTTTTCATCCGACGGACTTTTCCATCGACAGCCACACCGCCCTGCTGCACTCCCTAAAACTGGCGCTCGCCGCAAGGGCCGAATTATCCGTCATGCACGTCGATCCGGACGTGACCCGTGAGGATTACGAGGATTTCCCTCGGATCACTCCGATTCTAAAACGATGGAAGGTGCTTCCGTCCAATGCGGGTGAAGAGGACGTGGGGCGATCGGGACTGACTGTCACAAAGGTTCGGGCCGTCGCTAAAAACCCGACCGAGGCCCTGCTTCATCATCTTTCCGACCATCCAGCCGACCTGCTTGTCCTGACGACGCATCAATACGACGGTCTTGACCGCTGGCAACATCGGACGGTGGCCGAACCGGTCGCGCGCGAGAGCCGCATCCCGACCCTGTTCGTGCCGGCGCACGTCGAAGGATTCGTCTCCAAAGAAACGGGAACCGTTTCACTCCGCCGCGTCTTGATCCCGGTCCATGAACAACCGAATCCCCAGGCGGCCGTCGCCCTCACGGCGCAGTTGGCCGACTTGTTGGGGTGCGAGCGAATAACAGGGCTCCTCGTCCACGTCGGCAGGGCCGAGACGGCGCCGGCCCTTGCCTATCCGATGCGCAAAGGGCTTGTCTGGCGCTCAATGATTTGCCACGGAGACGTCGTGGACGTGATCCTTGGAATGGGAGAGGACTTCGACGTGGATTTGATCGTCATGGTGACGAGCGGACACGATTCGTTGCTGGACATGTTGCGCGGGAGTACA
Source organism: Nitrospira sp. (assembly GCA_024331085.1). Classification (GTDB taxonomy): domain Bacteria; phylum Nitrospirota; class Nitrospiria; order Nitrospirales; family Nitrospiraceae; genus Nitrospira_D. Next base: position 13,902 of record JANDJG010000027.1, read on the forward strand.
ACGGAACGGGTTTTGAGAGGAGCTCGTTGTCCTCTGCTGGCGATTCCAGCCGATCGTTAAGCCATCACCGCCTCCGCTTGCCGTGTGCTTGACCGGTGCTTCTCTCGCCCGATAAGCACCTGATCGACAATACCGTTTCGCAGAATGACGAAATTCGTCGTCACGGCCGGGACGCGCGGACCGGGGAGAATGCTCCCGGTCAGGTTGAGGGGATCGCAGGCCGACAACTTGATCGTCTGCGCTTTGTCTTCCGCCGTCTTTCGGAGCGCCCGCAAACTTTCGACCGCTTCCGGTAACGCAAACTGCTCGCCGACAAAACCGGTCACGAACCTGCCCCCGCGAATCTCTCCCGCCATTTCCAAGCGACGATACTGAACCAGTACATCGCGCCACGGGAGCGCGAGCGAGTCATACGCCAGGAGATCACGAAATACCACTCCATAGCGCCGTAACAGCCGGCGGGCGACGGACTCAACCACACCGGCCCTTTTCTGAGCATCCGGCCACGATTCGCCTGCGAATCCAGCCCATCGGTCTCTCGATCCTTGGTCATCGATTGCCACAGGACTTGGATACATCGACCGCAACAGAGACCACCTCCCGCTCGCGTGACGAGGACGATGACCTCTCGCCCGTCCCTCACCCCGTCGCCGGTGCGGATCGATCAAGGCGCGCAGGTTGTCGAAGCCATCGGCCGTGACGAGCCCGGCAGCCACCAGTTCCCACAGCCCCTGCTCCACCTCGCTGGGTAAGGCGCCGGTTGTCCGAACCAGGTCGGCAAAAAAACAGGCCCCTTCCTTGTGGAGCACCGTCATGATGGCTTGGCCTACCTCACTGAGCCCATTTGTGGGGCGCTCCCCTGCTCGATCGCTCGCACCCTGCACGGCCGCCCGCAGCCAGTCTCCCTCTTCACGGGGAAAAAAGCTGATCGGCGTGGCACCGGTTGGAATAACACCGCGAGTTCGCCGACCTCCAATGGGCGCGTCAAGACCGGACAAAAGTCTGTCATGGAGAGAAAGGCGCCCCCATCCGACGGAGCCGTTCAAACAGAGTCGATCCAACCACTCCGGCTCATATCGGGCCAGTCGCAGGCGCAACACATGCGACTCCCACACGGAGGCCGGTGCTTCAAAACCGGCCAGTTGGCCGATAATCTCTGACAGTCCCGCTTCGCCATGAAGACGAGCCGACGGAACGACATGGTGCCACCGTAACAAGAATCGCATGAAGTCCGCCGTCGTGACCGGCTCGATTTCCCGCCGCAACCGCCCCACGGTCAGGCGATGGATACGAGCCAAGAGGCGACGATGACACCATTCGACAGCTCGGCCACCGTTGGACGACGAGGACCGAAATGATCCGCGGAGCACCTGCCCGGCCTGTTCCAAACGGACCATGGCTTGTTCCACCGGCCGGACTGAAAAACCCAACCGATCGGCCAACTCCTTTACGGTTGTCGGGCCGGTGCTTTCCATCCAGCCCGAAACGATGGCATCCACCACCGTTTCGTCTTGCCCGGCCAGCCATTGGTCGATCCGATCTCGGTTCTCGGCCGCCACCCAGGCGGTCACTCCAGACAGCACGAGCGAAGATGCCGGTGGAACCAGCCGAACGATACGACATGATGTGAGCAAACCGGAGACATAGGGCATCCACTCGGCTGGAATCGGCTCCGGCAGCCAGACCAATGTCAGGAGGGCATCGTGAAGTTCGTCTTCATCTCGCACGACAGGCCAAGATTCCTGCATCACCAGTTCGATGGCCGATGGATCGAGTGCGCCGATCACTCCAGCCAAGTCCGGCGGCAGGGTCCGTCTGAGTTCCACGGCGCGGGCCCGCCGCTCTTCCAACGGCGCGTCATCGAGAAACGCATAGGGGTTGGCATTCAAAATCTCGTGCGAAAAGGGCGACGGAACTGGGGTGTCCACCGCCACGCACCGGATGGTGCCGCGTTCGATTCGTTGGAGGATGGTGTGCAATCCCTCCAGATCCATCGCGTCCGTGAGACAATCCTTGAAGGTCTCTCGAACCAGCGGGTGATCGGGAATCTGCCTGGTCCGTTCGCCGACCATGTTGTCCTGACAGGCGAGCGCATCGGGAAAGACAGCCGCCAGCAAATCCTCCGCCTTCATCCGTTGGATGTGTGGAGGCACTTTCTTGCCCTGTGCAAATCGGAGCAGGGCCAACGATCGGCCGATGGTCCATCGCCATCTCGTCATGAACATGGGCGATGCCAAGAGCGACTGAATCAGTACATCCCTGACGGACGACGAATGGACATAGCCAAAGACCGATTCCAACGGGAAACTGTGCCGCTCGCCGAGCGAAATAACGATCCCATTGTCCGTCGCCGCCGCTTGCAGCTCGAAATCGAATGTCAGACAGAACCGTTTGCGGAGGGCCAAGCCCCAGGCTCGATTGATCCGGCCGCCGAACGGCGCATGAATCACCAACTGCATGCCTCCGCTCTCGTCAAAGAACCGTTCGGCCACGATGGTCTCCTGCGTCGGGACCGTGCCAAGCACGGCTCGTCCGGCCAGCAGATACTCCATGACCTGTTGTGCTCCCCTCGCATCCAAACCACATTCCTGTTTAAGCCATTGAAGGGTGACTGGAGCTATGTTGAACGAGTGGGCCCTCTCTGCGGATCCCTTCCCTTCACGGTCGCCCGATGCCGGCGCCTTTTGCTCGACCAACCGAGTCTCAAGGTCCTGCCTCAATTCGGAAACGGCCGCCGACAATTCGGCCGTGCGGGACGGAGCCTCGCCTCGCCAAAAGGGAACGGTCGGCGGAGCACCCTGGGCGTCTTCAACACGGACCTTGCCTGCTTCGATCCCCTTGATGCGCCAGGAGGTATTGCCGAGCAACATGATGTCGCCTGCGAGACTTTCGACGGCAAAATCCTCATCCACCGATCCCACCACCGTGCCGTCCGGTTCGGCGACGACTTGATAGGTCGCAGTTTCGGGAATGGCTCCGCCTGACGTGATAGCGGCCAATCTGGCGCCACGCCGCGCCTTCAGTCGGCCGTTGAGCCGGTCGTGGAAGAGATACGCGTGCCCCCTGCCTCGTTTGGTCGCGATACCATCCGCTAGCATGCGAATGATCTGGTCGAACTCCGAACGGGCCAGGTTCCGATAGGGATAGGCCCGACAGCAGAGGGCAAATAATTCTTCTTCTGACCATGGTCCGGTCGCGACCGATGCGACAATCTGCTGGGCTAAAATATCCAGCGGGGCGTCGGGGATTTCAATCCGATCGAGCAGCCCCTGTCGAATGGCCCGCACCAGCGCCGCACACTCCACCAGGTCGTCTCTCGTCAGTGCAAAGAGCCGTCCCTTGGGAACGGCCTTGATCCAATGACCGGCCCGCCCGATTCGTTGGAGGCACGTCGAAATGGCCCTGGGCGAGCCGATCTGACAGACGAGGTCCACGGTTCCCACGTCGATGCCCAACTCCAGGGACGCCGTCGCAATCACCACCCGTGTCTTTCCGGCCTTCAACTGTTCTTCGGCTTGCAGACGGATCGCCCGCGAGAGACTGCCATGGTGCGCCGCGACGACAGCCGGCCCCAGGTCGGCAAGCCGTTCCTCCAGCGCATGGGCGACCCGCTCGGCCAGGCGTCTCGTGTTCACAAAGACCAGGGTCGATCGATGATGCCGAACCAGGTCGGCGATGCGATCATAGACATCCGCCCAGATTGCGTTGGTTGCCACGGCGCTCAGTTCATCTTTCGGAACTTCCACGGTCAGATCCAACTCCCGCCGATGGCCGACATCGATGATCGTGCAGGGAAGTTCCTCACCCCCCCTCTCGCTTCGACATCCCACTAAAAACCGCGCGACCAACTCGATCGGCCTCTGGGTGGCCGAGAGGCCGATTCGTTGAGGCTTGATCCCGGTCAGTTCTTTCAGCCGCTCTAAAGAAAGGGCCAGGTGGGCACCCCGTTTGGTGGGCGCGACCGCATGGATTTCATCCACGATGACCGTGCGGACCGTTCGGAGCATCGCGCGGCTTTTATCCGCCGTGAGCAGGATGAACAACGACTCCGGCGTCGTCACCAGAATGTGGGGCGGCCGCTTGAGCATCCGTTGGCGATCGGCGACGGGCGTATCGCCGGTCCTAACGAGCACGCGCAGATCCGGCATCAGAAGTCCTTCCTGCAAGGCGGCTTGACCGATCTCGGCCAACGGCCGTTGCAGGTTTTTCTGCACATCGTTGCTCAGCGCCTTGAGCGGCGAGACATAGAGCACTTGAGTCCGGTCTTCCAGCTCACGCGCCAAGGCTTGTTGGAACAAGTGGTTGAGACAAGAAAGAAATGCGGCCAGGGTCTTCCCCGAGCCGGTCGGCGCGGCGATCAAGACGTCCGTTCCCGATCGAATGGCGGGCCAGGCCTTACGTTGCACGTCGGTCGGCTCGCCGATGTGGGATAGAAACCAGTCGGCAATTAAAGGATGAAACTCGGAAAGCGGCATGGGATAGGATCTTACCATGCCCCGGGAGGACACTCGATGGTATGAATCAGCACCCTCACGCACCCACAGAGAGCGGAAACACAGCAAGAAAAGAAAGAAGCCCCGTTGTTTTTCTTCTGTGCTTGTGAACAAGATGGGTCACGAAGGAGAGAAACGCACGTGACCGCAGAGACCGTGAAACCATTGGTCATTCTGGGAGCCGGTTACACCGGTCGATTGGTATATGAGAGGGAACAGGTCCGCGGTCGGGTTGTCTTTGCTACAAGCCGTGATCCAGATCGCCATCTTCTCTTTGTCCCACCGGAGCGTCGACTTCGTTTCGATCTCGAAGACCGGACAACCTGGCGCAATCTGCCTCCCGCTTGCAATCTTCTTTGGTGTTTTCCCGCCGAGCCGCTGGAACTCGTCCAAGAATTTTCTGGGAATCTGACCGTTCGCCGTCTGGTGGTCTTAGGCAGTACTTCGGCCTATCAAGCGAATCTGTCGCGCGATCACCCTCCTCCATGGATCGATGAAACCGCGCCACTGGACCTTGAAAAACCTCGCGTACAAGGCGAAGAATGGCTTCGAATGAAATGTCAGGCCATCGTATTGCGAGTTGCAGGCATCTATGGTCCTGGCCGCAATCCTCTCAATTGGATCAAGCGGGGACGGGTCAGTCCGTCACGCAAATATGTCAACCTGATCCACGTGGAAGACCTGGCGAACATCTGCCTGGCGGCATTGGCACAAGGAATCCCGGGGGAAGCCTACAATGTGAGCGATGGGACGCCACGAACCTGGCGAGAGATCTGTCATCTGGCAAGCGAGCGATTTGAAGTTCAACCGGTAGTTGAAGTTGGAGACGGGTCGATCGGCAAACGTATCGACAACCGGAAGCTCCTCTCACTCTTGGCTCAAGCCGGTGTGCCGCTCCTTCACACTGACTTGCTCCGGTCTCTGGAACAGATTGTCGCGGCGGAGACTCCTAGCGAAGCAACGCCATGACCGTAAGAGAGACAAACAGATTGTTCGCCGCATGGGCGACCATCCCAGGCAAGAGGCTCCCCGTCCTCTCATACACCCATGCCCACAGGATTCCGCTCCACAACACGCTGAGAAAACCGATCAAGCCGTACCCATGGGCGGCGGCGAAAATACCGGCGCTCACGAGCGCGGCGGGAGCAAAGGGCAATCGGCGGCGGAGGGTGGCGAACAACAACCCTCGAAAGGCGATCTCTTCAAAGACCGGCGCGAAGACGAGGTATTCCACGAGACTTACCGTCAACGTCGCTCCCGTCCCCCACACCAAATCGGCGTCGAACCATTCCGTCCAATGGTTCGTGATCTCCACTCGCTCAAGGGCCTGTCCGATCACCCATTCGCCCCAGAGTCCCGCCGCAATCGTACCCAACGATGCGACAGCCAATCGACCAAGGTTGTCCCGGTCAATGTGAAAACCGAACGCCCTCCGGATATCGAGCCCGGCCGGCTTGAGGAGATGGACATAGGCCAGAATCAACAGAGGAAGGTTGGCCAATGGGATCGCTACGGCCTCTATCGACAAGGACTCGACGGGCGGGGCCAAGAGAAACGCAATGGTGACTAGGGCGCCCATCGCGCCCCCGCGCAGCAACACGGCGGCGCCGACTTCGGCGGTCCACGGAGGAGGAACGCCGGAACCGACAAGACGGATACAATCCGGCCGGATTTTTCGCCGTCGAATGATCGCTGCCAATGCAAAAGAACCGGTGATGACACAGAACAGCTCCACAACCAGAAGACCGTTCAATCGATCCTGAAGCCGAGATCCCTGCGATTCAACCGGCTTCTCCAGGGCGATGAGGAGATCGCCGTCTCCCGACCGTTGCGCCAACCTGGTGACAAGGGTTCTGTAAAACCATCCGTCGGACAAGGTTTCCGGCAGAGTGTCCGTCAAGGTTTCTTGCCATTCGGCTACTTCATCGTGGTTCAACTCTTCCAAACCATAAGCCGCCTCGATCCACCTGCCATAGAGGGGCATCGGCGCGGGAAGGTCCCGCCACGTTCGGACCTCGGCCAGCACGTCCTGCGCTTGCCCCTCTTCCGCTTGGAGAATCGCAAGCCGTAACTTCGAGAGCGGATCGTCCGTCGCTTCAACCAGCTCTTGATACCACTGAATGGCGAGCAGCCATTCATATTCGCTGCCTCCGACCATCCATTCGGTCAGCCGCTGTTGCCATGGGGGAAGACGGCGGAGTTCCTCTTGCGCCTCCATCATGCGTCCGACCATCAGATCGAGAGCCCGATCCGGCTCTTCGACACGATCGAGCGGAGGCACCGTCGCGGAAAACCAGAGCAGCGATCCCAAGACCGAGAGCAGCAGAGCCGCCGAGAGCAGACTCACCGCACGCGAGAAGGACGACCCGAACGGATTGGCAGGACGATGAAGGGCCGGCTCAGGGGCAATCGTTCCCATGCCCGTCCCCATGTCCGTTTCCATGCTTTGGGGGTTCATGGTGTGGGTGAGATCAGGCGTCATCGGGCATGACTGTACCACGGCCGAAAGCCGGTTCCCTACCCCTCGAAATGGCTAGAGGGGCAACCCAAAGTAGTCGCTGGAAGGAGGGGAAGGAAACGATGGGCCTCTTCTCTTGCTGATACGGTGCGAACAGGCCATGGCCTCCCCATAGGAACTTGGCTATACTGGGGCCGGCATAGAAACGAAAGATCGGGGGGAGGCGACCGTGAGGCAGGGCCGAAGACCAGGACACAAGACGATCGCGATTCAACGAGCCCGTCTCATCGACGGAACCGGATCAACGATCGATCACGCCACGATTCTGATTCGAGGATCTCGCATCGCGGCCCTCGGCCCCAGCCGGACCGTCACCGTTCCGCCTGACGCGACACGGATCAATGGCCGAGGCCTGACTGTCCTGCCCGGGCTGATCGACTGCCATGTCCACCTCTGCCTGGGAGCGGAGCCGGACGTAGTCTCGACCCTGGAAGCAGAACAGCCGGCCTACACACTTCTCAAAGCCGCCAAGCACGCACAGCAGACGTTGGAAGCCGGCATCACCACCGTCCGCGACGTCGGTTCACGGGACCATTCGATCTTTACCCTGAAACAGGCGATCGAAGCAGGCATCCAATCAGGGCCTCGCATCATCGGAGCCGGTCAAGTCTTGTGTATGGTGGGCGGCCATGCCCGTTTTATCGGGCGGGAAGTCCAGGGAATGGAGCAGATCCGTGAAGCCGTCGCCGCTCAGGTCGTCGCGGGAGCGCAAGTCATTAAAGTGATCGCCTCCGGCGGGGTCCTCACGCCGGGCACCTCACCCGACCAGGCCCAAATGACGGTCGAAGAACTACAGGCCGCGGTCGAGGAAGCGAAACGACTTGGTCGCAAGGTCGCCGCCCATGCCCATGGAGCGACCGGCATGACCAACGCCATCCAAGCCGGCGCCCGTTCGATCGAACATGCGACCTTGCTGAACGACAAGACGGCCGACCTGTTTGAACGCCATGCGGTTTATGTAGTTCCCACCCTCTCGGCTCTGGCCACCACCGCAGCCTGTCGGCGGGGATGCGGCATCCCTGACAGCGCCCTCGACAAGGCCAGGGCGATGACCAAGCGACACCAGGCCGGCTTCAAACTGGCCCATCGGCGAGGGCTCTTGATCGCCATGGGCACCGACGCCGGCACACCGTTCAACTATCACGGTGACAATGCGCAGGAGCTGGAACGGATGGTGGCGCTCGGCATGACACCGATGGAAGCCATCATGGCCTCGACCTCACAAGCGGCTCGTTTGATCGGCATCGACAAAGAAATCGGCACACTTGCGCGGGGCATGATCGCCGACCTGTTGGTGCTCGAAGGAGACCCGCTGACCCATATCGACCATCTGCGTGATCGGAGCCGGATTCTCGGCGTCATGCAGGCGGGGCGTTTTGTGGCGGGACCTTTGGCGCAGTAACCGTTCTATTGTCGTTCGTAGAACAGCTCCAACGCCGAGGCGATGCCGTGCAACCGTCCCCTTCTCAAGGAGGCCTCAAGCCGATGGGACAGTCGCCGGACTTCCCGTTCGTCATCGCGGTTGACCACTCTCTGCGACACCATCATCTCCGTGGCCACGTTGACGAGCCGCTCCGCTCGATCCCGCATGACGTCCGTCACAAACTCATTCACCACCTCGGCGGCTCGGCCCTGCACGATCGGCTCGACAAAGGAGTCGTAGCCTTGGGCCGCCATCGTCCGCTCTCGAATAAGCGCCAACTCCGTTTTGATACGGGGAAGATCCCGCATCATGACGGCGAACAATTCTTTACGCCCTTCCTCGAAGAGCGTCCGTTCCATGTCTTCAAGAACGGCGTCGAGATCAACCGCCTCGGCACGAGGCTCGACTCCCCAGGACAGCCGGTCGTAACTGCGTCTGGTCTCGGGATCGCCGATGATTTCATAGGCGGCGTTGATTCTTCTGATGGTCTCTTCGGCTTCGCGGCTTCCGGGATTGCGGTCGGGATGATGTTGCAAAACCAGCTTGCGGTAGGCTTTTTTGATGTCGTCGTCCGAAGCCTCCCGCGAGACGCCCAAAATCCGATAGTAATCCACCCATGCCATGGCGGCGACTATAGCATGGGCCGGATGCCGCTTCACACGCCGGCCCGTCCTCGGACGATGCGGTCCGATCGACGAACCGTCGACTTGAGCAACGGAGTTCTCTCGTGAAGGAGACATCCTGGTGGAGCGACGTGACCTCGTATCAATGGCTGGTGCTGTTCGTCGCCTGGCTCGGCTGGGTGTTCGACGCCATGGACGCGACGATCTACGCCATCGTGCTGCACCCGGCTTTGCATGAACTGCTCATGGTCGGCGACAGTTCTCCTTCCTCCGAACAAATCGGGTGGTACGGCGGCATCATTTTCTCGATTTTCCTGATGGGCTGGGCGATCGGCGGCATCATGTTCGGCATCCTGGCCGATCGATTTGGTCGAACCACGGTCCTGATGGCCACCATCCTCATCTATGCCGTCTTTACCGGCGCCGCGGCTCTTTCAGAAACCTGGTGGCACCTGGCCCTGTTCCGTTTCCTCACGGCGCTCGGCATCGGCGGGGAATGGGCTGCCGGCGCTTCCATTGTCGCGGAGACTTGGCCGGAGGAGAAGCGGGCCAAGGCGGCCGGCCTTTTACAGTCGGCCTGGGCCGTGGGGTTTTTTCTGGCAGCCGGATTGAACCTGGCGCTCAAGGCATCGAGCTGGCGGACGCTCTTCCTGGTCGGCGTGCTTCCCGCCTTCGTCGCCTTGTTGGTCCGATGGTGGGTCAAGGAGCCGGAACGGTGGCGCCTCGCGCATGCCCGGCAGACGCTGCCTCTCTCGGCCATTTTTGAAGGCGACTTGCGGCGATCCACCTTGGTCGGCTCGACGCTGGCCTTTGTCGCCGTGTTCGGACTGTGGGGCGCCACCAATTGGGCGCCGGTCCTGGTGCGGGAGATGCCGGAAGTCAAACACCTGGACCAGGCTGCTGCCTCCGCCCATGTCAGTTATGCAATTATGGCGTTGAATGGCGGTGCGATTTTTGGGTATCTCAGTTTCGGCCCCTTGGCCGACCGGTTCGGACGTCGGCTGCTTTTCGCGTTCATGTGCCTCGGAAGCCTGGTGATGCTCCCGACGACCTATCTCCTTCCGACCGGCTATACCGAGTTATTGTTCCTGCTCCCTGTTCTTGGATTCTTCAACAACGGCATCTTCAGCGGGTTCCCCATTTATCTTCCTGAACTCTATCCGACCCTTCTCAGGGCGACCGGGGCCGGCTTTTGTTTCAATGCCGGGCGGGTGCTGGCCTCCGTCTCGCCGTTTCTCACCGGATGGCTCGTCGCCTCGTCCGGCTCCTTTGGGCGGGCCGCCAGCACCATCGCGCTGATCTATCTGCTCGGACTCGCGGCACTGGCGTTCGCGCCGGAAACCAAGGGACGACGGTTGCCCGAGTAACCCTTGACTTGAACGGTCCCCGCATTATCTTCCGGCCATGAACAGCACACGGCCTCCACGGCTCCTGACCCATGATGAACGAAAGGCCGCGGAAGCGGCGTTCGCCGGTCGGCCCTGTGATCCTCGATGGTCGGAGTCGGCCAAGCGGGTCTATGCCGGATTGATTCAGGCGATGCCGTTGTCGCCAAACGTGATGGACAAAACGCCGCGCGGAGGACCAACCGACGTCAAGGACACGGATATCGAACGGTCGCCTGCATCGCCTCCGACGGAATCCCCCTCGACGGAAGTCGCCGGCGAATCGTCTGCCGTTGAGTCAAGCACCAGCGCCGGGGGCCAAGACTCGTCCTCAATCCCCCAAGCCGTAAACGATCGACGGCAGGCCCTGGAGCTGGGATGGTTGGTCGACGTCTCGGAAGAGGCGCAGAAACTCGGTTTCACCTTTCCGGTCACGGTCACAAAATCACTTTGGGAAGCCGGTATCGCACCTGGCCATCTTCTGAAAGAAGAGTCCGCTCATCGGCTGCGCGACGTCTTGATGGCGTTTCGACTCCGCTTGGTCGGCCACACGACGCTCATGCCGCTGTTGTATTTTCCGGCCATGTTGGCTTTCCCACCGGGGGAGGTGCCTCAGCCCATCCTCCTGTCCGCTCTGATTCAGGGGGACGATCAGCAGGGTCCGGTGGCGACGTTGTTGCTGCCCCACGAAGTCTCAATGACGGTTCTCCCGCTGAACTGACAGGTCGCGCGAAGGTTTCGCCAGACGCAGGACGAACGCCCGCTCCTCCGCTTCCGTCTTTACTTCTCCGTTCAATCGTGCGTCGAGCAAGCGGCTCAAGATTTCCTTAAACTGCGGGCCGGGCTTGAATCCCATCGCCTGCAAATCCGTTCCGGATAGAATCGGCTTGACCTGCCGATAGGTCGTCAGGAACGCCGACACCCGGCGCTTCACCAGGTCACCCTTGCTCTTGGCCATGAGACCCAACAGCGCCTCGTCGGACAGGCCGGACAAGAGCTGATAGATGTCCGCCGGTTTGAGAGCGGATGCCCGTCCCAACCGGCGCATGACGTCGCGACAGCCGCTTCGGACCGATCGAAGCGTGGACGTCTCGGCTTCTGAAAAAGAGAATCGCTTGAGCACCTCGGCCACGGCCCGTTCCGGCAACGTTTCCAAGAGCCCCGTCATGTAGACCAACCACACTTCCATTTTGCGGTTCAAGTACAACAGCCGGTACCAATCGACCACCTGTTCGATGGCCCCCAACAACGTCCGCAACCGATCGGACCAACTCAATTTAGGATGGATGAATCGCAGCAAATCGAACTCCGCCCAGCGTCTGATGATCTGTTTCGGCTCCCGCTCGGACAGCGACAGTTTGAGCTCTTCCAACAGCCGGTGACCGGACAGCCGGTCGAACAGGTTCATCTTGACGGCGCCGGCGATCAGGGCGACGGTATCGCGCCCCAAATGAAAGCCGAACCGGGCCTCGAACCGAATGGCGCGAAACACGCGCGTCGGGTCTTCGACGAAACTGAGCCCGTGCAGGACGCGGATCACCTTGTCGTTCAAATCCCGTTGCCCGCCGTAGAAATCCAACACGTCGCCGAACCCCTTGCCGTTCAACCGAACCGCGAGCGCGTTGATGGTAAAGTCGCGGCGATAGAGATCTTTCTTGATGGAACTTTGCTCGACGGTGGGCAGCGCGGTGGGATATTCATAGTACTCGGTCCGGGCCGTCGCCACATCGAGTCTGAATCCATCCGGCAGCACGAGGATCGCCGTCCCGAACCGTTCGTGCGTCTTGACCCGCGCGCGCAATGTCTGCGCGAGCCGACGCGCGAAGGCGATCCCGTCCCCTTCGACGACCAGATCAAGGTCCAGATTTTCAATGCCCAACAGCAGATCCCGCACGCAGCCGCCGACGACGAACAGCGAGACACCGAAGCGGTCGGCCAGATGTCCCGCTTCTTCCAGCAACGCCACCACGTGATGCGGCAAACGGCTCCGCAACAACGACGCGACGTTGCGGCGCGGTCTTCCGGTTTCGACTTCCGCCTCGCCCGTTTTCAGAGTCCTCATCCTGGCCGGCTTCAACACGTCGTCGTGCAAGGTCCGCAAGAGATCCGTTCTGGTGATGACGCCGACGATCTTGGCTCCTTGCAGAATCGGAACGAACCGTTGGTTGCGCTCGATCATGGCCGTTTCGATGTCGTGAAACGGCGTCTCCGGCTTGGCAGTATAGGCGTCGGTCTGCATGATCTCACGCACCGGCATGGCGCCCAGCCGATGAAACAGAGCCTTCTGAATCAATTCACGACTCACGATGCCGACATAACGGCCCTGTTCATCCACGATGGGAAACACGTTCAACCCATAAGCCGTCATCCGCTCGCCGGCTTCCGCGACCGCCGTATCCACCTCGATCGTCTTGACGGGCCTGGTCATGACGTCCTGCGCGAGTAACGTCGGCCGATAGTGCGTCGTCAACAGATGAACCATCTTTTCTTTGACTTCCGCAAGCGTGGCACGTTTGACCGTCGCAGCCGCCGCCACGGCATGGCCGCCGCCGCCGAATTCGCGCGCGATCCATCCCACATCGATTTCCGGCCTTCGACTTCGGCCGATCACCTCCACACGATCGTCCATCATCACGGCGACGATCACCGCATCGACGCCTTGCAATTCCGCGAGCATGTGCACGACGCCGGCCGCTTCTCCCCGACAGCGATCGACGGTGCTTGTCGCCACCAGCACCTTGCGGCCTTCAAGGTAATGCACTTCGCTGTGCTCCAACAGGTCGTTTAACAGCGCAATGGCGTCCGGATCGAGCGGGCGGCGAAGTGTGTCTGTGACCAACCGCAAATCGGCGCCGGCCGAGACGAGAAACGCACCCGCCTCCAAATCTCGACCCGTCGTGGAGGAGAAGCCGAACGATCCGGTCTCTTCATACAGACCCAAGGCCATAACGGTCGCCTCAAATGGCGTAATCGCTATCTGACGTTGGCAAAGCTGCTCGACGAGAATCGTCGTCGTTGCGCCCACCGGTTCGATGACCGACTGTGCGGAACGGCCGGCGCAGGCCGACTCCGGCTCACGATGGTGGTCATAGACCACCACCTCCACGGCTGGGTTTTCGATGCAGGATTTGAGGGAACCGAGACGGGAAG
>JANDJG010000120.1 GCA_024331085.1 Nitrospira sp.
GGTCTTTCAAGACGTCGGCGTCGCGACGGTTCCCACGGAGGCGGTGACATCGGAAGCGGGAAAAATGTTGGTGCCGGCGATGGCCTTGCCTCGCTTTCATTTTTCGAGCGTCACCAGGTTTTAAGGAGAAGTGGAAAGCGGCCGTCAAGCGGCTGGTCCTAGAGCAAACCATTGACTCTGCCGTCGAGCAGGAGTAGAGACAGCATCGGATGCGCCTTCGCATCGATACGGTCGATCGAAGGAGAGAGACGAAAGCGTTTCGAAAGGTCTGGAGCCCGACGGATGTCTCGCCGATTCAGCGATGAGCCGATCCACGTCATTCGCCGCATCCCATCGCCCGAGCAACTGGATGCCGTTCGGTCCGCCAAGCGACCGGTGGGTGGAAAATTCGGCGAAGCGGCGGCATCCTTCGCGCGCTCGGTTGCGGAGCGGTTGGCATCCGTGACGAGTCCGAGACCGTCGGCGGGCAAGAAGGAGTCTGACTCGGTTTTCCTAGGGCTGCCTGACGAGACGCAAAATGATCCCGGGGAGGAACGTGAGCCGATCGAAAAGGGATCGGCTCACTTGGCGACGGCGGAACCGCGAAGGCCGGCGGCCGAGTCGGCGGATGACAAACCAGGGGCGGCTCCGGTGAATCCAACCGCCGAATCGTCGGCGGTGCAACCCGAGGAAGTGGCCGAGCTGAGGGGCTATCTTCTCCAACAACAGCAGGACATCGTCCGTCTGGCCTCTCAGATGCAAGAATTGAAATCCCTCGTGCTGTTGCAGCAACGTCTGATCGAACGGCTTGCACGGGAAGTGGTTCGGGGATCCGTCTCGCCGACCCAACCAGGGCGCTCTTCCGGGCTCACCCGCCCGAACAGGCCCGGCCGTCAAAAATCCGCGAGAGTTGAGAAAACGGTGATGACTCAGAGCGATCCGATGCGGCTGCCGCTGAACGTCTGATGCCCGATCGGCATGATGGTGTCCGATCGGCTGCTCTCGAGTGTTGCCCGTCGCCTCCTGTCTCTATGATACAGAATCGGAGCCACAGTCGAGTCCTGAAGGCGAGTTTGGTGGCGGCGGCCATCTGGGCGGCATCCGGGCAGGGTCCGGTCTTCGGTGCTTCCGGTGGAGAGGCGCGTCCCACTGTCTCGCTCTATGACAATCTCGGCACGCTGCACCACCCTGTGACGACGACGTCCGAGCAGGCCCAGCGGTATTTCGATCAAGGTCTGCGGCTGGTGTATGCCTTTAATCATGAAGAGGCCGTGCTGGCGTTTGAGGAAGCCGCCAGGCTTGATCCTTCCGCCGCCATGCCCTATTGGGGAATTGCGCTGGCGCTGGGACCGAACATCAACGCGCCGGTCACCAAGGAAAGAGAGCGCAAGGCCATAGAGGCGCTTCGCAAAGCCCGCGCCCACAGTGCTCGCGCGAGCGAGGCCGAACGGCGCTACATCGAGGCGCTCGGCAAACGGTACGGTTCAAGAGGTGAGCCAAGAAAGGCGCTTGACAAGGCCTATGCCGAGGCGATGAGGGCGTTATGGCGGGACTTTCCTGATGACGCGGACGCCGGCGTGCTCTTCGCGGAGGCCTTGATGGATCTCCGACCCTGGGATTTATGGACGCCGACCGGAAAGCCGAAGCCGGGAACGGAAGAAATCGTCGCGACGTTGGAGTCCGTCCTTGCGCGTTTCCCCGATCATCCCGGCGCCTGTCACTATTACATTCATGTCGTTGAAGCCTCGCCGGCGCCGGAGCGGGCGCTGGCCTGCGCGGATCGGCTGTCGGGCCTGATGCCGGGCGCCGGTCACTTGGTCCACATGCCGGCCCACATTTACATGCGTCTTGGTCGATATCATGAGGCCGCGGAACGCAATACGCACGCGGCTCTTGTCGATCGAGACTATTTGGCCGGCCGAGCTCTCGCCGGCGAGTACGCCGATGCGTACTACGCGCACAATCTCCATTTCTTGTGGGCCTCGTTGGCGATGGAGGGACGGAAGACGGAGTCGTTGAAGATCGCGCGCCAGTTGACGACGCTGGTGACCGAGTCCAAAGCGCAAAAAGACAAGTGGAAGGAAGGGTACCTTCCGACCCCCATCTGGTCTCTGATTCGATTCGGCCAATGGAGCGATCTGCTGCGGGAACCTGCGCCTCGCGCGAGTCTGCGTCTTCACCACGCGATCTGGCGGTTGGGCAGGGGCTTGGCCTTGACCGCCACCGGCCGCTTGCCGGAGGCGGAGGCGGAACTGGCGGTTTTGGCCGCCTCGACGAAACAGATCGGGCGCCCCCGCACGGACGAAGGAAAAATAGAACGGGCCATGATTAAAATCGCCGAGCGTCTTCTGGCCGGAGAGATCGCGGCCCGCCGTGGGCGATATGACGAGGCGATCACATCGCTCAGAGATGCCGTCAAAATGGAAGAGGACTTGCCCTACATCGAGCCGCCCTACTGGCCGATTCCCGTTCGCCATTATCTCGGAGACGTGCTGCTGGCCGCCGGTCGATACGGTGACGCGGAGGAGGAGTACCGAACGGATCTAGTCAGACACCCTCATAACGGATGGGCCCTTTTCGGTCTGGTCAAAAGCCTTCGCGCTCAAGAGAAGGCCCGTGAAGCCGAGGAAGCGGAGCGCCGATTCAAGGCTGCGTGGACCTACGCCGATGTGACACTGATCGGATCTCGGTTTTGAAACGGGAAGTTAAGAAGAGACACAGGAGGGGGGATGCATTTTATCGTGGGCGTGATGGGGCCGGCGAAGGCCGGGAAAAAAGACTTGGAGAACGCGAGGCTGTTGGGAGAGTTGATCGCGCGGCGTGGGTGGGCGGTGCTGACGGGCGGACGAAACGTCGGCGTGATGGACGCCGCGTGCGAGGGAGCCAAGAGGGTCGGGGGCAGTTTGACCATCGGGATCTTGCCGACGGCCAAGGACAAGGTGTCACGCTACGTCGATGTGCCGATCATCACGGAGATGGGCAGCGGCCGCAACAACATCAACGTCTTGACCAGCCACGTGGTCGTGGTCTGCGGGCTGACGGGGTCCGGGACGGTGTCGGAGGTGGCGCTGGCCGTCAAGGCCGGAAGGCCGGTCGTCTTGGTGGCCGCGTCCGCCGCGGACGTGGCGTTCTTCCGCAAACTGAACAAACGGTTGGTGGCCGCCGCCGACTCGCCCGAGGAAGCGATTGCTCTGATTATGAAGAGGCTGGAGAGGGTCCATCGACGTTCGCGGGTTGCTGCGTCCAATGGATACGATGGCCTTTCCGTGTGACCGGCTGGAACGTTTCACGCCGGCGAGCAGGTGCTCCTCGCCCACTCGCCTTATTGAGTCGTTCTCGTGGACTCTGGGACTGTGTAAGCTGGGACCGTGTAAGCGTGTAAGGATGGACGATGAGCATGAGTGTCGCCGACGGAGAGGAGGGAATGGCATCATGAGGCCGATTCAACGCGCGAGGCGGCAGATGATCACGCTGTGCCTGTTCGGAGCGATGGCCGGTTTGCTTTCCGGTCCGACGGTCCGGGCTGCCGAGCCGGCCAAGGCCTATTTCGCGGGGGGCTGTTTTTGGTGCATGGAGGAGGCATTTGAACCGGTAGAGGGGGTTCTTTCCGTGGTCTCCGGTTACATGGGGGGGAATGTCGCCAATCCCACCTACGCTCAAGTCTCCACCGGAAAGACCGGTCATGCCGAGTCGGTCGAGGTGACGTATGACCCGGCCAAGGTGGCGTATCAAACGTTGCTCGACGTGTTCTGGCGGAATGTGGATCCGCTGACACCCAACGGGCAATTCTGCGACCATGGCAATCAATACCGGTCCGCCATCTTCTATGGGACGGACGAAGAGCGGCGGCTGGCTGAGGAATCGAAGGCGGCGCTCGAACGATCCAAACGATTTTCGCAGCCGGTCGTGACGCAGGTGGTCAAGGCCTCCACCTTCTATCCGGCGGAGGAGGAGCACCAAGACTATTACAAGAAAAATCCCATCAGGTATAAGTATTACAAGTTCGGCTGTGGGCGGGCGCAGCGGTTGGAGTCTTTATGGGGGAAACCGTAACGGCCGGAGCCTGTGAACCGAGGCCATGACGGGAATCACATTGGAGGGAACAAACGGATGAAACGGGCGGTGAGTCGGAGAATGGCGGACCTCGCGCAGTCCGAGATTCGGGCGATGACGCAGGCCTGCGCGAGCGTCAAGGGGATCAACATGGCCCAGGGAGTCTGTGATACGCCGGCGCCTTCCATCGTGCTTGAGGCCGCGCAGCGGGCGATCAAAGACGGCCGAAATGTCTATACGCGGTTTGATGGACTCGCGGAATTGCGGCAGGCGCTGGCCGAGAAACTGGCCCGCTACAACGGCATTCAGGCCGATCCGGACGCGGAGATCGTCGTCAGTGTCGGCGCGACCGGCGCCTTTCATTGCGCCTGCGAGGCGTTATTGGAACCGGGCGATGAAGTCATCGTGTTTGAGCCGTTCTATCAGTATCATCTGAGCGCGCTGCTGGCGGTGGAAGCGGTACCGGTCACGGTCAGGATGGAGCATCCGGGATGGACCTTCACGGCCGCTCAACTGGAGCGGGCCGTCACCGGGAAGGCCAAAGCGATTGTGGTCAATTCGCCGGGCAATCCCTCCGGAAAGGTGTGGACGCGAGACGAATTGGAAACCGTCGCAGCCGTTGCAAAGAAGCACGACCTCTTTGTGTTTTCCGACGAAATCTACGAATACTTCCTTTATGACGGGCGCTCGCATGTGAGCATGGCATCGTTGCCCGGCATGGCCGAGCGGACGATCACCGTCGGCGGTTATTCCAAAACCTTCAGCGTCACGGGCTGGCGTATCGGCTACACCGCGGCCGCTCGACCGTGGGCCCAGGCCATCGGCGCCGTCAACGACCTGCTGTACGTCTGCGCTCCGGCCCCTCTTCAAATGGGGATCGCCGCAGGCATCATCGAGCTGCCCGATCACTTCTATGTCGAGCTTGCGCGCTCGTACCAGCGCAAGCGGGATCGGTTTTGCGAGGCCTTGGCCGAGGCCGGGTTGACCTCCTCGATTCCCGCAGGTGCGTACTATGTGTTAGCCGACGTTTCAAACGTGCCAGGCTCGACCGGCAAGGCCCGCGCGATGGCTCTCTTGGAAACAACCGGTGTGGCTGGGGTCCCGGGGGAAGCGTTTTTTTCAGGAACCGAAGGCGCCCGCTTCGTTCGCTTCAGCTATGCCAAGACTGATGAAGACCTGGACGAGGCCTGTCGTCGCCTGAAGCGGGTGAAATTCTAGTCGATGCAAACGGCTCTTCCCTTGCCCCTCTTACACGCTCATGGTATGAGAGTTTCCATGAAGAAACTGAGCGTTGGTGTCGTTGCTATTGCAGTTGCTTTCCTGGCAACGGCATGTGTCCACCGGCCATCGGCGCACCTGTCTGGGACGAATGAGTCCACGATCGAAGACAGGTCTTTGTTGGCCGGGGAATGGGAATATGAAGACGGTGCCGTCGTTACGCTCCGGCTCGATAAAAGAGGAAACGGGACTTACCCCTACAAGGACGGACGGTTCGAAACTCTGCGGCTCAACGGTCACACGTGGGTCGGCAAGTGGTATCAGAGGGAAAACGATCGGGAAGGAGGATTCAGGGTTGTGCTGTCCGACGACTACACGGAGGGCGACGGCACCTGGTGGTACGATCGGATCGGAGAAGATTCAGCCCCTGCACAGAAAGGCGGCACGTTTCATCTCAGCAAACGAACCTCTCTCACCAGGCTCGACGAGACCCCGCCTGCTCCGTAAGCTCTACCAACGATCGTTCAGGATCATCAGTCCCTTCTCAAGCCCACTCGGCACGGTTGTCAGGCACGATCGCCAGGCAAGGTTGTTAGTTGTTATGAAAGATCGGTAAATAACCAGGGGGCTTCCTGTTTTCGCCGGCGTTCATAGGCCGCGATCGCTTCTTCGTGCTGGAGCGTGAGACCGATGGAATCCAGTCCCCGGTACAAACAGTCTTTCCTGAACGGGTCGACCTCAAATCGATAGACCGTGCCGTTCGGCGTCGTCACCTGCTGGGCGCCGAGATCCACCGTGAGCCGGTATCCCTCCGTGTCAAGAACGTCTTTCATCAGGGCCGACACCGCCTCATTGTCCAGGATGACCGGCAGAATGCCGTTTTGGAAACAGTTGTTGTAGAAAATGTCGGCGAAACTCGGCGCGATGATGCACCGGAACCCTTGATCGAGGAGCGCCCACGGCGCATGTTCTCTCGATGATCCGCAGCCGAAGTTGTCGCGTGTCAGCAAAATCGTCGCCCCCTGGTAGCGGGCTTGGTTTAAGAAAAAATGGGGGTCCGGCGACCCGTCCGGCTTTCTTCTCCAGTCAAAAAAGAGCCCCTCGCGAAGGCCGGTCCGCTTGATCGTCTTCAGGAATTGCTTGGGGATAATCTGATCCGTATCGACGTTGACTCGGTCC
>JANDJG010000121.1 GCA_024331085.1 Nitrospira sp.
ACGCCGAGAATCATGCCGTTCGGATGGACGGTCTCCCGGTGGAACGAGACCAAGTCGTCTCTGCCGATGCGGCGAATCGATTCGACCGTGCTCTCGCGGGCGCTTGGATGTTCGGCGCCGTACAGCGATTTAAGAAACTCTCGACCGACGATGGAGCCGGGCTGGTCCTGCCGACGTCGAATTCCCTCGATGGCTTGTAGCTTGGCCAGCTCGACACGAGCCGGATCAAACGCCGGCTCGCGAAGGAGCGCGGCGAAGATCTCCAACCCCCGTTTGAAATCCTTGCTCAACACGTCGAGAGAGGCGGATCCGGATTCCCGGCCGATGCCGATGCCGATGTTGGCCGCGAGCTGCTCCAATTCTTCGTCGACTTCCTCCGCGGAGAACCTCCCTCCGCCGCCGGTCCGCATCACCGTGCCGGTCAACGCGGCAAGACCGATTTTGTCTTCTTGATCGAGCCACCCGCCCGTTCGCATGGTCGCCGTCACCGTGACCAAGGGCAGTTCATGATCCTCCAGCAGATAGACCACCATGCCGTTATCGAGCACGAGCCGTTCCGGCTCCGAAGGCGAAAACTCGACGGGCGCAAATCTCATGGTCCGCGGATCGGCGGTCTCCGCGCCGGTCAGCTCACCCAAACCCGCGCAACCGGTCATGACGGCAATCGACACCACGGCCGCCGCCAGCAAGAAAACGGGACGATGCTCCATCGCGATTTTCCCTTTCTTCATTGCTCTCGTCATGGCGCCGCCTCCGCGTCTTGAGCCGCCGCAATTTTCGCGCTGTTTTTCTTGACCAGCACCCCGACTGTCCGGTTCGACTTGGTGAAATACCGGGTCGCCACCCGCTGGATGTCGGCGGCGGTCACCGCGGCCACACGGTCGCGCGACGTGAGAATATAGCGCCAGTCGCCGGCTACCGCCTGATACATCGCCAGTTGGGACGCCAACCCGCTGTTGGACCTGAGCGCGCGCACCATGTCGGCATCCAAATTATTGATCACCCGCTCAAGCTCCTTGGACGAAACCGGCTCGCGCTTCAATCGATCCAATTCTTCGTAAATCGCGGCCTCCACTTCCGCCGTCGTGTGGGGTGCTAGCGGTGTCGCCGTGACAATGAAGAGATTGGGATCGCGCATGCCGGGATGGCTGGCGTCCGTATGGACGGACGCCGCCAATCGGCGTTCCTGAACCAGTTTCCGGTGCAAGCGGGACGTCAACCCGTCCGAGAGAACGGCATCGATGACGTCGAATACCGGCTCATCGGGGTGACCCAAACCGGGCTTGTGAAACCCGATGACGATCGACGGCTCCGCGTCGAATTCCACTTCCACGCGACGCTCCCCCTGTTGTTCAGGTTCCACCGGCATTTTGGTTGTGACCGGTGGAGCGGCGGGAATCTTTCCGAAAGTCCTTTCGATCAGCTCGATCACTTCCTTCGGATTAATATCTCCCACCAACGCGATGGTCGCCCGATTCGGACCGTAATGGGTTTTGAAGAAGGCCTCCGTCTCGGCCGGTGTCAGCGACAGAATGTCCGATCCCCAGCCGATGGTCGGCACGCCGTATCCATGGGCGCGAAAGGCGGCCGAGGTGAATGTTTCGAACAGCAGACCCGTCGGACTGTCTTCGTTCCGCAGCCGCCGTTCTTCCATCACGACGCCCCGCTCTTTATAAAACTCGCGGAAAACGGGATTGGCCATGCGATCCGATTCAATGGCGGCCCAGAGCGGCAGACGATTGGACGGAAGACTGATCGTATAGCGGGTCAGATCCTTCCCGGTGGATGCATTAAACCCCACGCCCCCGTGCCGCTGATAGAGCAAGGCCAGCTCATTGCCCACCACGTATTGCGCGGCCTCCGCCTGCAGCTCATCAAACCGTTTTTTGAGCGACTCGATGGCCGCCGCTTCTTCCGCCGTCCCGCCGCCGACCTTCCCGGCCGTCTCGCGCTGACGCCGCTCCAGTTCGGTACCGACACGGGCGATCTCGTCGAGAATCGGCTTCTCCTTGGCATAGTCTTTCGTCCCGATCGTGCGTGTCCCCTTGAACGCCATGTGCTCATAAAAATGGGCGATGCCCGTCTGACCGACTTGTTCGTGGATGCCACCGACGGCGAAGGTGATATTGATCGACACGATCGGCGTCTGGTGGCGCTCGACCATGAGCACCGTCAATCCGTTGGCCAACCGATGTTCGATCACCCGCTCGGCCAGATTCGGCGACGTCGCGAACGCACCGGTCTGGTTCAGGTTCAAGAGCAGTCCCACGCCGATCGCCAGGACGACGGCTCGACCGCGGACATGACGATTGATCGATCTCAGGTTCAATGTGGCGTTCATTCGAAAATCTCCATCAGTTCTTCAGGCCGCTCGACGAACCAATCGGGTTGACAGGCCGCCATTTTTTCTCGGTTGCCCATGCCATACCCGACGGCGCAGACGCGGATACCGGCGTTGTGCCCGCCGTTGATGTCGTTGGTGCTGTCTCCCACCAGCACCGTCCGGTCTTTTGAGACGCTCAGTTTCTCCATGATGTGCAACAGCATGCCGGGATCCGGTTTCAGCCCGAATCCGTCGTCTCCGCCGACCATGTACGTGAAATGCCCCGGCCCTAAACCGTTCATGATCACTCTGGTGTATTCGATCGATTTGTTGGTGGCGACCGCCTTCCGCTTGTGCGCAAAGTGTCGCAGCATCGGCTCGATCCCCGGATAGAAGGTCGTCCGATCGAGACAGTGCTCCAGGTAATATCCGCGAAAAATCCGCAGCGCCTCCTCGAACCGGCCCTGGTTTCCCTCTCCCACCGCCGACCGAAGCAGCCTCTTCACGCCGTCGCCGACATATCCGAAAATCTCCTCCACCGGCCGTTGCGGCAACCCCAGTTGCGCGAGCGTATAGTTCACGGAGTCGGCGATGTCCCATTTGGATTCGATGAGCGTGCCGTCGAGATCGAAAATCAGCAGATCGACCGAGACCCGTCCCATTACCGGCCCTCTCGCAGCGAGTTTTCAAGCGACGCCAACAGACGGCGTTGGGCGTCGTCCGTTGTTTCGAGCCCGGCCTGCCGGACAAAATTCAGCATTCTCGCCAACCCGACGTGAGGAGGCATCTTCGGCTCGACGATGCGCCAACTATTGCCCACGGCCTTCACGCGAAAACGAACTTCCTCCATCCGATCATCGGGCGTGAACGTGGCCGTCTGAAGATCGACTTCTCCCCGCACATGGAAGGTGACCGGGATCATGACATCCAGATTGTCACGAATTTCCCACCGCCGGTAGTCTTCCGGCACATCGGCGCTTTGAACCACGACCACCCGGCTCCATGCCTCCTCTTCTTTCCAATTCACATAGGAAGAGACGACGTCGAATCCCATGACGTCCAGGCGGGCACCTTTCTGGTCTAATCGCACGTACCGTTTGACGATGTCGGCGGGCGAGCGCTTCAGAGAACCGACCTGGCCTAAACCGATCTGGGCCTGGACCTGGCCCATAAGAAGGAGTGGACCGAATAGAGCCGCCAGCATGAAGAGCGTGCCGAGGTTCTTCGAGGCAGACCTCTCCCGCCGCATCATCGCTCTTCACCAGACGGCACGCAGATGGCGCTCATGATTTTCCCGCTTACCGTACCTAAACGCTTCGAGGCCCTGCCATTCTAACAAACAGCCATGAAGACATCTAGGAAGACGGGTAAACGACGAAAGGAGCCGATGCGGTAGGGATGCGGAACTCTCGATAGGGACCCTTTATGATGCTCCTCGGGCAGAGGTCAGGCGAACCAGCTTGTGCTTCCCGTCGGCTAGGGCGAACAGACTCTTCCTCCACTCGGCCTGCATGGCAAGCAGGTGGGTTCTGCAGATGCCGTGGGTCTCACGCAGGTCGTCGAGCGGCACCTTTTCGCCGAGCAGCGCAATCTTTCCTTCTTGAAGGCACCAGGCGCAGATGATTCGCATGTCTGAATCTCCTTGCAGAGATAAAGGCACAGCAAGAATCAAGCCTGTGTAAAACCACAGACAAAGAGAGGGCGTTTGCCGCCTTTCTTGACCGGCTCTCGGCCGGCATGGTAGGGTCCGCCCCCATGATGAGAACCACAAAATCATCCCGGCTGTTTGCGGAAGCCCAGCAACTGATCCCCGGCGGAGTGAACAGCCCGGTCAGGGCCTTTCGATCAGTGGGAGGCCAACCACGCTTTATCAAGCGGGCAAAGGGATCGAAGCTTTACGACGTCGATGGCAATGTTTACATCGACTACGTCCTCTCCTGGGGACCGATGATTATGGGCCATGCGCACCCGACAGTGGTGCAGGCAATCAAAAAAGCGGCGGAATTGGGAACCAGTTACGGCGCGCCGACGGAATGGGAAGTCAAGCTGGCCAAAGAAATCCGTGCCGCGTTTCCCTCCATGGAAAAGGTCCGCCTCGTCAGTTCCGGAACGGAAGCCGTGATGAGCGCCATTCGCGCCGCCCGAGGCTTTACGAAACGCGACGGCATCCTGAAGTTCGAGGGCTGCTACCACGGCCATAGTGATTACCTGCTGGCGAAGGCCGGTTCAGGCTTGGCTACGTTGGGCATCCCCGATTCGCCCGGCGTCCCCGAAGACTTCACCAAACACACGCTGACGGCGCCCTACAACGATCTTCGCACCGTTCAACGGCTCATCAAGGACCATGGGAGCAAACTGGCTTGCGTCATTCTGGAACCGATCGCCGGCAACATGGGCGTGGTTCCGCCGGCTCCGGACTTTTTGCAAGCGTTACGACAACTGACTCTCGATCACGACATCCTGCTCATCTTCGACGAGGTCATTTCTGGATTTCGCGTGTGCTATGGCGGGGCTCAAACGTTGTACGGGATCACGCCCGACCTGACGGTGCTGGGGAAAATCATCGGCGGTGGCTTGCCCGTCGGCGCTTATGGGGGACGGAAAGAGATTATGGATCTGATTGCACCCTCGGGGCCGGTGTACCAAGCAGGAACTCTTTCCGGAAATCCTCTCGCAGTGGCGGCCGGCTTGGCGACACTGAAATTGCTCAAAACGCGCGGAGTTTATAAGCAGTTGGAAGCCTATTCTGCGGCCCTGGCCAAAGGCATTGGCGAGGCGGCCCGAAAGGCGGGCATTGCCGTGACCCAAACGCGGGTTGGATCAATGCTCACGACGTTCTTTACACCCGGACCGGTGGTCGATTGGAATACGGCAAAACAATCAAACACTCAACAGTATGGGCGGTTCTTTCATGCGATGCTGGAGCAGGGCATCTATCTCGCCCCCTCTCAGTTCGAAGCCGCCTTCCTCTCCACGGCGCATAGCAAGCAGGACATTGAAAAGACGATCAACGCCTCTCACACCGCGTTTAAGAAACTCTAGCCTCTCTACCCGTCACCCCTCTGTATCTTTCGAGATAACAAAATATCCCATCGGATACGGCTCGAGGATACAGCCGAAAGACCTTCAAGACCGCCAGCGGTTGAAGATCAGGCCGGCCCTTTCCCTCCGCATCTACTCTTCATCCTCATCCGCTTGCTCCAACGCCTCTTGTCGTCTCTGTTCCTCCATCGCATTGTGGAGCAACATGCGGATGAACATTGAATAGAGCGACCCCTTCTCCAACGTGCCGCCCGGAGGAATAGCGATCTTCCCTTCTTTAATCATTCGATCCATCCAGGCTTTCTGATCAGGAGCAATCAAGACCGGAATTTCCACCAACCCCACTCGTCCCATCATGTCCATGACTTGAACCTCCGTTCATCCTCATCATGTGCATAGCCCGCACGCGGCAAATCCTGCGCGAACGGAGATATTGCAGCATGCGATTTTGACCGTTGTCAACCAAAGAGCTGTGCAAAGAGCCGTGGCACATCCTCTGCGTGCTCTTCCGGCACCATGACGTCGCGCCGCACGATCACAAGTTTGCTGCTTGTTCTTTTTCTCTTGGAAGCAGCTCCGTCGGGAACGGGCGCAAACGCCGAGCGTCTTCCAGAGTCCGACCTCGGGTCAAACCTTCCAATGAACTGCGATCTCTGTTGGACCCCTTCCACCAATGAAACGGATCCGAACCGGCTGCCGACCGTCAAGCCTCGTCGCCCTCGGCGCCCACCGAACAGCCGACCGCGCCGCATTCCCAAGGGAGGCTATCACCTCGCTCCCGACAAGAAACCCTCGTCATCGTTGTTCGTGCCCCGCTCTCGACTCCGACACGATTCAGGACTCATCAACGCGCACCAGATCACCGTCATCGACGGCGACACGATTCGGATCGGATCGGAACGGATCAGGCTTCGGGGCATCGACGCACCGGAATTGAGCGAACCGAATGGG
>JANDJG010000122.1 GCA_024331085.1 Nitrospira sp.
TTGCCCTATCTTCCCCTGGACCGGCTGACCAAGCCGGCGCCCAAATTGGAAGCGGCGGAGACTCAACCATGACGATGCAGGGTATTGTCGTCGCGCTGATCGCGGTTGTCGTGGCGTTGCTCGTATTGGGGGCGTCGCCCTTCTTCGTCGTGGACATCACTCAAACCGCGATCGTCGTTCAACTCGGTAAACCGGTGCGGAACATCACGGAGCCGGGCCTGTACTTCAAGATGCCTTTCGTCCAGGAGGTGACCTATTTCGACAAGCGACTCCTGGATTACGACTCCAGTCCTCAAGACGTCATCACTCAAGACAAGAAGACGCTCTTGCTCGACAACTTCGCCAAATGGCGCATCATCGATCCCTTGAAGGTCTATCAGGCCTTCCAAAGCCAGCGCGGCGCCTTGCAGCGGCTGCACGACATCATCTATTCCGAGCTGCGCGTCGAATTAGGACGTCACGATCTCTTGGAAATCGTCTCCAGCACGAGAGCGGACATCATGCGGGTGGTGTCCAAGCGGGCGAACGAAAAGGCGTCCGTCTATGGGATTGAGATCCAGGACGTGCGGATCAAACGCGCCGACCTGCCCGAGCAAAACGAGAAGGCGGTCTTCGCCCGTATGCAAGCCGAGCGGGAACGGCAGGCCAAGCAATACCGCGCCGAAGGAGCCGAAGAGGCCCAAAAAATCAGGTCCGAAGCGGAAAAGGATCGGGAAATCATCTTGGCCCAGGCCTACAAGGAAGCGGAAGAGCTGCGTGGGAGCGGCGACGCCAAGGCGTTTCGCATCTACGCGGAAGCGTACCGTCAAGACCCCAAGTTCTTTGAGTTCACCCGTTCAATGGAAGCGTACAAGGCCACGTTTAAGGATAAATCCACTCTCGTGATGAGTCCCGATTCGGAATTTCTCCGCTATCTCAAACAGCGGGGAGGCCCCTGACCGTGCTGCCGGATCAGCCTCGATGCGGAGCCGCCTTTTCTAAGAAAGCCCGACAATCTCTCCACTGACCGGGTCCAGATCGATTCGTTCCCCCGCCGGCTTCTTCGGCAACCCCGGCATCAATTGAATTCCCGAACAAACGGCCGTAAGAAACCCGGCGCCGGCCAGAATGCGCAATTCTTTGATAGGAACGGTAAAGCCGGTCGGTCTTCCTTTCAGGCTTGGATCATGAGACAACGAAAACGGCGTCTTGGCCATACAGATGGGCAACTCTCCAAATCCCAGAGCTTCAGCCCTTTCGATTTGTCGCTCCGCCTCCGGCTCAAAGACGATCCCCTCCGCTCCATACATCGTGGTCGCAATGGTCTCGATCTTCTTTCGAATCGGCCAGGACAGTTCGTAGAGATGGTGAAACTGCGACGGCTGCTTGCAGGCCTTGACGACCGCGGCCGCCAGTTGCTCAGCCCCCCTGCCGCCATCCGCCCAATGCGTGGACAGGGCCGCCTCGACGGCTCCCGCTTTGATCGACTCTTCCCGCACCCACTCTAATTCGGCCCGGGGGTCGTCCTTGAACGCATTCACCGCCACCACCACCGGCACTCCGTGTCTCTTCACGTTGGCAATGTGCTGATTCAAGTTGGCAAACCCTTTTGCCAAGGCGTCTGGGTTGGGTCCCGTCAGATCGGGCGGCAACGGCGCACCGGCCTTGGCCGGGCCGGCTCCTCCTTGGAGTTTCAACGCCCGCAAGGTCGCCACCACCACCGCTGCGTCCGGTTTGAACCCCGACGCGCGGCACTTGATATTGAAAAACTTTTCGGCGCCCAAGTCGCTCCCGAATCCCGCTTCGGTCACCACAAAATCCGCGCATCGAAGGGCGATGGCGTCGGAGAGCACGGAACAGTTGCCGTGCGCGATGTTCCCGAACGGCCCCGTGTGAACAAAGGCCGGCGTTCCTTCCAACGTTTGGACCAGATTCGGAGCCAGCGCATCCTTCAACAAGACGGCCATCGAACCGACGCAGCCGAGCCGTTCCGCAACGACGGCGTCACCCGATTTCGTCACCCCCACGACAATACGGCCAAGCCGTTCTTTCAAGTCCCGCGGGCTGTCAGCCAACGCCAATATCGCCATCACCTCGGACGCCTCCGTGATGACAAACCGGCTCGGTCTCCCCCCGGCTTCCTCTCCAAGCCGAATCTCTCGAAGCGCACGGTCGCTGACTCCCAACGCCCGAGGCCAGAAAATACGATCGGTATCGATGTCGCAGGCGTTGCCGTGAAAGAGGTGATTGTCCAGAAACGCCGAGAGCAGGTTATGGGAGGAGGCCACCGCATGCGCGTCTCCCGTCAAGTGGAGATTGATATCCTCCATGGGAATTACTTGTGCATGCCCCCCGCCGGTTCCTCCACCCTTCACTCCGAACACCGGCCCCAAGGAAGGCTGCCTGAGCGTCACGGCGGCCCGGTACCCCAGCCGGTGAAGCCCCATGGTCAGGCCAATCGATGTGGTGGTTTTCCCTTCTCCCAACGGAGTGGGATTGATGGCCGTGACGAGGATGTATCGCCCCGCACGCTTGGATCGTAACCGTTCCAGGGCATGGAGCGAAACTTTGGCCTTCAACCGACCGTAGGGGATCACTTCATCTGGAGAGAGCCCTAGATCTTGCGCGATGGCCTGCACCGGCCGGGGCCTGACCGACCTGGCGATTTCAAGATCGGTCATGGCACGGGTCTGATTGGAGAAATTTCAGGAAAGAGATCATTGCCGAGAAGGAGTCGCCCACTTCATTCGCTTCGTTTGAAGGGCGACTCACTTCTCCCCGTCGTCCCTGGCACTCAGCATGCGGAAGCAGGAAAAGAATCGTCGTTTGAGGGAACCGGAAACAAGCGGCCGCGGAGCTACTCCAAAATATACTTGCGCGGATCAAGGGTTTGACCATTCACCTTCACCATATAGTGCAGATGAGGCCCGGTGGACAGCCCCGTACTCCCTACTAATCCTACAACGTCGCCGCGATTGACTCGCTGCCCTTCCTTGACGAGCGACTTGGCCAGGTGACCATACAGGGTTTCGATCCCGAACCCATGGTCCAACTTGACAATATTGCCGAGCTTCGGATCATACGCCGCCAGGATGACTCTGCCCTGAGCCGTCGCTTGAACGGGGGCATTGGGAGCAGCCCCAATATCCAGGCCATCATGCCAACTCAGCTTCTCAGTGAAAGGAGAAATGCGCGGGCCAAATCCCGATGTCACCCACCCCTTAACCGGCCAAATCGAGGGTGTCGCAGCCCAGCGAGATGAGCGCTGCTCGGCTGCTTGAGACAACTCGCTCAAAATTTGCTCCTGCACGGTCGCTTCCTTGGACAGCCATTCCAAACTCTCCTTCACAGAGGAGGCGAGGCGGCTATTCTCAAGATAATCGGCATCGATCACGGCGGAATGGTCGTGCTTCGCTTCACCATCTAGAGTGGTCCGTGGAGACCCGGCCGCCGGTTCTGCAACCTCCGAAAGTCCTCCGCCCATCGCCTGACCTCCCTCTGGCAGAGGAACGTCTTCTCCACCACGTCCATTAACCATGTCTCCGGTTTGAGGCACTTCGATACCAAGCATCACTCGGAGCCGTTGATTGACCTCTTTCATGGCAACCAGTCGTTTCTTGAGGTCTTCAAC
This sequence comes from Nitrospira sp., assembly GCA_024331085.1. Lineage (GTDB taxonomy): Bacteria > Nitrospirota > Nitrospiria > Nitrospirales > Nitrospiraceae > Nitrospira_D. The sequence continues at coordinate 3,611 of JANDJG010000122.1, forward strand.
AGCGGAGGAAAACGCCGCCGTTTGCTCTCGAGCACTCATGGCCTCAGCGCGGAATGCCGCCAATTCCCAGACCTCTTTTGTCCTCATAACATAGTGTGAAATAACGAGAAAGTCAGCCAACAGCAGCACGCAACAGATAATAGTAAGAGTTCGAACCAGTTTTCTGGGAAAGTTCAATCTGATGGGCTTTGCCGTCGATCCACGGAAGATGACAACGGTGTACGCCTCACTGCTTTCATGGCTGCTTGTCTGAGGCATGGTGTTCACTCCTTCATGCTTAGGGTGACCCAGTCGCTCGGAGCGGCGTCAGTCTACCCATCCCGGTCCCTTGGGTCAACCCTCCTTTATCGGTATTTGGGTGAAAGAACTTGCGATCCATGCTCATATCCAGCTCTCTCCCCATCATCTAGGAGGTCTCTTTCCTCACCCACTCAAGATACTGTGGCAATCCATTTTTTATCGGCAGTGCAATAATTTCCGGCACTTTGTACGGATGAATCTGCTGAATCGCTTGTTGGAGAGACGGGAACTTGTCCGCCGTCGTTTTCAACAACAGAAGAACTTCCCGTTCCTTAACCAACTTCCCTTCCCACCAATAGGTGGACTCTGCACCGGCGACTGTCGTCGCACAGGCGGCAAGGCGACCTTGGACGACCTGTTCGGCCAGCCGATCTGCTTCTTCTTGATCGGGCGCTGTCACCATCACAACCAACACTTCTTTGGATTCACTGTTCATTGGGTCATCTTCGTTCAATCATCCTAGCGATAAATCTCCGGCATCCATATGAAACGGCATCGCCCTTACTGGGTATCCAGTTCGCTCCATCCGAAATGCCAGCAACATCCATGCCTCTTTGCTAAAGGAAGAATGTGTATAAACCTTTGTTTGTCAAACTGTTAGAACTTTTCACCCGACATCAATCACCACGGATGACAAAAATTGTTTGTTTTTGCCTTCAAGTTGGAACAGTCCGATCAAAAATGGGCAACCTTTTCTTTTTTTGTGTTTTAACTGCTCCCTTTCCTCCGACTTTCTTCCCATGCGCCTTTCCCCATTCTTGCCAGGTCCGAGAAGTAGTGCGCGAAGGCTTGCATGCCCCCCGCTGCTTGGCCCCAATCGAAATACTCATTCGGCGCATGGTACCCATGCTCCGGCAAACTTAACCCCATGAAGAGGATCGGCACGCGCCATGCCTGTTGCATGGTGACCACTGCTCCAATCGACCCCCCTTCCCGAACAAAAGCCGGCTCCTTGCCAAACCCCTTCTTCATGGCGCGCTTGATCGCCTCCACATAGGGTCCCTGGAACGATCCGTGGAACGGCCGCAAGACCCCTTCCCGCTCGACCTTCACATCCGGATTGAGCCGAGCCACGTGCTTTCTCAAAAGGGCAAACACAGTTTCCGGAACTTGATTCGGGACCAGGCGCATACTGATCTTCAACTCACCGTGATTTGGAACCACGGTCTTGATCCCGGCCCCCTGGTATCCGCCGTTCAAACCGTGGACCTCGAACGTCGGCATGGCCCAGATCCGGCGCATGACTTCGACGGGATCCTCCGTGCGAATCGACCGGAATCCATAGGCCGTCTTGAACCGATTGACCTGAAATCCCGATCTGAGAAAACTCTTAAGCTCCTCTTTGGTCGGTTCAACCACATCGTCGTAAAAGCCCGGAATCTTGACCTTGCCGGTTTTGGCATCCACGCAGCCGTGCACCACCTCCATCAATTCGGCCAAGGGATTGCGCGCCGCTCCCCCTGTGAGTCCCGAATGGGCATCCTTGCTCCCGGTGCGAAGGGTCAATCGCGCCCCCAGCAACCCTCGCAATCCATAGGGAACAGCCGGCCGGCCCTTTGCGATCCAAATCGTGTCGGACACCACCACCGAGTCGGGACGGGGAACGGCCGCTCGGTTCTTGAGACCTGCGGCAAAGTGCGGGCTGCCGATCTCTTCCTCCAGCTCCCAGAGAAACCGAACATTGATCGGCATACCCTGTTGGACGGCGAATACTGCGCCGAACAAGGCTGACAGCGCAGGTCCCTTGTCGTCCGTAGCGCCCCGGCCGTGGTAGATGCCGTCTTCTTTCTTGAACGTAAACGGTTCCCTCTTCCACTCAGGTTCCTGTGCCGGTTGCACATCCAGATGATTGTAGACGGTCACGGTGGGGTACTGCGCTCCCGCTGCCCAGCCTCCGGACACAAGGGGATATCCTTCCGTCTCGACGATGGTCGCCTCCGCTCCCAGCTCGGTCAAACAATCCGCAGCAAGCTCCGCCATCCGCCTCATGTCGCCGGCGCGGGAGGGGTCCATGCTGATCGATGGAACCTGAACCATCTGCGCCAACAAATCCTCGTAGCGAGGGCGAATCGTAGCGACGAATGACCTGATCAACCGTTCATCAACCATCGCAACAAGTCCTCCCATTATATTGAAGACTCTCACAGAGAGGCGGATTATAGCCGGACCCCGCCCACAGAAAAAGCGCGAACACGACCTTTCACGAGAAGAATGCTAGAATGGCGGGGCGTGGTTTGAAGCGGAGCCCTCATGTCTCTCATTCATCACCGGCTTCTCCTCTTCCTGCTGTTTTCCTGTGGGGCCGGTCCGCTCTGTCCCCTGTGGGC
>JANDJG010000123.1 GCA_024331085.1 Nitrospira sp.
AGGGTATGTCCCTCGCCATGCCGCCGTCCACCACGCTGGCCTATGGATCGGTCGTGCTCGCCGCCGTGTTATGGGGCGGGTCGATTGTCGCCCAAAAGATGGCGCTGGGGTCCTTTTCTCCGGTCGAGGCCTCGGTGTTTCGCGACGTCGGCGGCTTGGCGATTCTGCTGGTGACTTGGTGGCTTCAAGAGCGGCGAACCTTGGCCATCGCTCGCTCGGACCTCTCTCTGTTGGGGCTGTTGGGACTCGGCGTGTTGGGCAATCACCTCTTGATCCTGATGGGGCTCAACTATGTGAGCGGAGCGGTGGGCGGCGTCATTATCGGATCAAGCCCGGTGGTGACCTCGTTGCTTTCGGCCCTGTTGATCCGAGACGTGCCGCTGCGCACCGTTTGGCTGGGGGCGGTGCTCTCGTTTGCCGGCGTCGGCCTGGTGTCCGCGGCGGGCTTTCAAGCGGCCGGGGAACAGCCTCTCTTGGGCGGAACCTTGGTGTTTCTGGGTGTCGTGAGTTGGGCGCTGTACAGTATCGGCAGTCGAACCATCATGGACCGGTTGTCCGCCTTGACCGTGAATTGGACGACGTTGCTGGTGGCGACGGTCTTGCAGATTCCGCTCCTGTGGACCGACCGAAAAGTGATGGACGCGGGTGTTTCGTCGGTGACGACCTCCGATTGGTTGGCCTTGGGGTATCTGATCATCTTCGCCACGGCCGTAGCCCAGCAGGCTTGGCTGTTCGGCGTGAAGGGCGTCGGCCCCTCGCGGGCGTCGGTTCTGGGGAACCTCACACCGGTCGCGGCGATCGGCTTGTCGGCGTTGATTTTGAAAGAATCGGTCGGGCCGGTTGAAATGACCGGCATCGGCTTGATCCTGGCCGGCGTGTGGAGCGTGAACCGTCAAACGGCCAAACAGTCATAGACGCCCTTTCTTTAGTTGCCAGATGGAAAGTTCCCAGATAGAAGTCCGGCGAAGCGGATGCCGTCGCGCTCCGGGAATCAAAAAGTAGAGAACAAACGGTCCGAGGGAAGATTCCATCGGCGGGCGGGGCGCATGCGGTCTCTCGTTCTTCTCATTGTGCATGGAGGGCTGGTGCCATGCTCGAACAACGAATCAGGGAAGTGACCCTTGCCAATCAAAAGTTTTATGAGGCGTTCGAAAGCCTCGATATCGCTCGGATGGACGAGGTCTGGACGCATCAAGACTATGTGACCTGCATTCATCCCGGTTGGACGATTCGCTCCGGCTGGCCCGCCGTGCGCGACTCCTGGGTCTTGATCTTCAACAACACCTTCTCCATGAAGTTCGAGCTCACCGACGTGATGGTGCAGGTGGCGGGGGACATCGCCTGGGTGATCTGCGTCGAAAACCTGACCACGCAACAGTCCGACGAGCCGCAGCAGGCCAGGGTGCTGGCCACCAATCTTTACGAGCGGATCGGCGATGAATGGCTGATGATCCACCATCACGGCTCGCCGGTGATGGGGTAGGGGGAAAGAAGCAAGGCTGCGTTTTCCTTGATGTGAAAGCAAGAGAGGGACGGAACGGCGTGGGTCGATCGCGATTCGCGCGACCGACCCGCGATCATGGAGGCGGTTGACAAGAAGGGGACGCCGCGCAACAATCACCCCCGGTTTCCCGGCTCATGGCAAGAAAGACGTACGGTCTGGACCGACGGTGTCGAGCCCATGACAAACGCCAGGGTGTACGAAATCGACCTGCTCCGCTTCCTCGCCGCGCTGGCGGTCATGTTGTTTCACTATTCATACAGAGGGCATGCGGCGGACGATTTGACGGTGATGTCGTATCCGGCGCTCGCTCCGGTCTTCAAGTACGGGTACCTGGGTGTCGAACTGTTTTTCATGATCAGCGGGTTCGTCATCCTCATGACCGCAGCGAATCGGAACCTTGGTGAGTTTGCTATCGCGAGAATCGTTCGCCTCTATCCGGCCTTCTGGACCTGCTGTACGATCACGTTTGTGGTGACGCTCGCCATCGGAGAGCCGCCGCACTCTGCTTCTCTTGTTCGTTATCTTGCCAACATGACGATGCTGTCCGGTTTCCTGGGCATCGTTTCGATTGACGGCGCGTATTGGTCGTTGTTCATCGAGCTGCAATTTTATCTTCTGGCGGCGCTTCTCGTGAGCGGTCGGCGAATTCATCAGGCTGAACCTTTTCTCTGGTTGTGGCTCCTCGCCTCGGCGGCGATCGCCATTCATCCGGTAAGAGTGTTGTCTTTCCTGCTGATTGCCGAGTACTCGGCCTTCTTTATTGCAGGAGCGGCCTGTTTCCTGATCCGGTCGAACGGGTTGTCTCTGCCGCGAGCCGCGCTGATCGCCTGTTCGTGGGGTCTTGCGCTGTTTCAGTCCATGCAGAAGCTGCGATCGTTTGAACGTCATTTCAACACGACGTTCGACATCTTTGTTGTCGAAGGCATGATCACGTTGTTCTTCATCGTCATGGTGTTGATCGCGTTGCGATGGACCACCTTCGCCGGCCGCAAAGAGTGGGTCGTCCTTGGCGCGATCTCGTATCCCCTCTATTTGCTCCACCAGAACGTCGGCTACATGGTGTTCAACGTCGCCTACCAGGGCGTCAACGTGCACGCGCTCTTTTGGGGAACCATCATTGCGGCTCTCGTCTGTGCCTACCTCGTGCACGTGCTCGTTGAAAAACGATGGTCCGCCCCGCTGAAAACCGTGCTTAATGTGTCGGCAGACCGTCTGCAACGCCTCGCCGTGCGTTCCAAGCAGGATGCCTCTCAGGCGGTACGGCCCTGAGAACGGTATGAATCCAACAGCAGCGTAAACAGACCTTTTCGATTTGAACGTAAGATGGCCGATCTCGTTCGTCGAGCGACGATGCAGGACCTTGATCGGCTCGTCCCGCTCTTTAATGCGTACCGTCAATTCTACGGGCAAGCCCCGGACCTTGTCGCGGCTCGGCGGTTTCTGCATGATCGGTTGGCGCGCAATGAATCTCTCGTGCTGATCGCGGAGGATCACGACGGCGTCGCGATCGGCTTTGTCCAGCTTTATCCTCTGTTTTCTTCCATCCTTGCAGCGCCGATGTCTCTCTTGAGCGATCTGTTCGTTGTGCCCCATGCCCGCCGCCGGGGAGTCGGAGCAACGCTTCTCAAGGCGGCCGCGGAAGAAGCTCGATCCGCCGGCGCGGTGCGCCTGGAATTGGCGACGGCGATCACGAATGCCGCGGCGCAACGGCTCTATGAACGACTGGGCTGGGTCCGTGACCAAGAATTCTACGTGTATGGCCTCTCGCTGTAAGGTGCGGGGCTTTCGGCGCTTACACCACCGGCGCGGTTGAGGGGAGGTCTTCGAGGCGAAGGGTTTTCATCCATTCGGCGACGACCGTGTCGCGTTCTTCCATGGTCATCGCGGCGTATTTGTGAAACATTTGCGGGCCTCGTTTTCGGCGCCAGGCGAGAAAATGAAGGAAGTGATCTTTGCAGACGGATCCGGTGCCGGCCGGCGCATAGGGCTTGCTTTGGCAATTCGGGACTCGGCATTGTTCATCCAACGGCATGGCTTGCTCCTTGCGAGGGCCAGTATGCCGAGCCGGTGAATGGATTTTCAAGGCCGTACCGCCTTCCGCTTGATCTTCACTCCGTCACTCGTTAAGACTATGTTTCATGCGCCGTCTGTTGCCGTCGTTCCTTTCGTGGCTCTTGATTTGTTGGTCGCCTGGCTGTGTCTCGCCCTCGCGCGAAGGGCTTCCGCCGAGCAGCCCCTTTCTCGCTCCGGTCGTGTTGGCGGAGGATCTCTTGCCTCAAGGTATTGCGGTCGGCGACGTCGGTTCCGGCGGCGCCATTATATGGGTGAGAACGGACGGGCCGGCGTCGGTGCAGATCGAATGGGCGACACCGGCGCAATGGGAGATCATCTCGAAAATGGGATCGGCGCGAGCCCCCGTCTCCAGAACCGACCGGCTGGCCACGACGATCGAGACGGATTACACCCTCTCCGTTCCGATCGAGGGATTGGCTCCGGCCACCCGGTATCGGTACCACGTCTGGATTGAACGAAAGAGATCGAGCGAATACGAACAGCCGACACTGGCGGCGAAGGGTGAATTCACGACCCTGCCGAGTGCGAGCACCCCCGTTGCCGCCACCTTCGTTTGGAGCGCGGATCTGGGCGGTCAGGGCCACTGCCGCCAAGGGGAGGCCGGTTATCCGATGTTCGATGTGATGCGGCGGAAGGACCCCGACTTCTTCCTCTTTTTAGGCGATACGATCTACGCCGACAATGTCTGTCCCGCTCCGCCCAACGAGCCGGGGGCGAACTTTGTCGCGGCGACGCTTGACGAGTACCGGGCCCGCCATCGCTATCAACGGGGCGCCGCCGCACTCCGCCGGTTCTTGGAAACCGTGCCGGTCTATGTGACGTGGGATGACCATGAGGTGCGCAACAACTTTGCCGGCCCGTTCGATGAGCGGATGCCCAAGGGGCGGCAGGCGCTGCGCGAGTATTGGCCTATCGAGTCACCGCCCGACGACCCGCATCGGCTCTACCGGTCGATCCGATACGGCGCGGATTTGGAACTGTTTCTTCTCGACACCAGACAGTACCGCAGCCGCAACGCCGAGCCGGACGGTCCGGCCAAGACCATGCTGGGATCGGCTCAGTTGCAATGGCTGCTCGATGGGATCTCGCAATCGACCGCGACGTGGAAGGTGATCGCGACGTCCGTGCCCCTGTCGGTTCCAAAAGGGGGAGGCGACACAGTACCAGGCAACGACGGCTGGGCCGGCGGCTCAGACGGAACCGGGTTTGAGCGCGAGCGCCAAGTGATCGTCAAAACTATCCTGGGCAAGCGGCTTCAGAACGTCGTGTTTCTCGCCGGCGACATCCATTGGGCTCAAGCCAATGCCTACGACCCGGATCGGGACGGTGTCGTCGATTTCCACGAGTTTGTAGCCGGCCCGCTTTCGGCCAATCCGGGACGAATCACCGAGGCAGAGGGATCACTCAATCCGACGCGTCTGTTCAATGAATCGGGCTATCAGAATTTCGGCTTGGTTCGCGTGACCAAAACTTTGTTTGAAGTGGCTATCATCGATCAAATCGGCGCGGCAAGATTCATCCATCGCGTGGCCGCTCGGTAGGCGACACGTTCGAGCACCCCTTGCAATCGTTCCCCGTCGCTGGGTAGGGTACGGCCCTTGGTTGTCGTGGTATAGAAAAGGAGAAGCAACCATGTCCGGATTGATGTCGGCAGATGATGTGTTTGCGAAGGCCGAAGCGGCGGCGGTGGCCGCCACGGGGCCGGATGAGCGGGCCTTGCAGATCGATTACACGACGCTCAAGGAAAACATTCGCGCGGCGCTCGGCGACCGCAAGGTGGCGTTGTGCCACGTGAACAAGTTTCTGCCGGAAGGCTACGAGGACCAGGGCCGCTTCAACCTGGTGCTGCTCACGGCCGGCAACGTGGTGTTCGACATAGTCATCGGGGATTCCTATTTTCGTTACGACGTGGTGTCGGTCGGCCGGCTGGACAAGGTGCAGCTCATCGATGCCGTCTGGGACAACCGGGAAAAACGGCGGGAAGAGCCGTTCTTGAGTCTGCGACTCATGCACGGCGATGAAGCGCATCTCTTGCTGGCGTTGGATGATGAAGAGCGGAAGAGCGTTCTGGCCTTTGCCAGGGCCGTGACCGACGCCAGGAATCCGGAACGATAATGCCCTCTGACGGAAACGGCGCCGCCCCCACGCCGTCGCCGAGCCGGTCCTTCCGGCTCGGCTCGCATTCAAGGTCAATACGGCAGGGTCAATACAGATAGATCGCCCCGCTATCCAGGGCCGGACTGTCCTTGAGCGGACTCCCGACCGCGAGCGTGCGGCCGTCGGCGGACAGGGACAGACTCACGCCGAACCAGTCGCCGGCTTCCGTATTTGATGGCTTGATGTAGGCCTGCTGTGTCCAAGTGCCGCCGTTACGGGTGAGGAGATAGACTGCCCCGCTGTCGATCGCACCATTGTCAGTCGGGTCGCCGTTGATGCCGAGAGCACGGCTGTCTTCCTGGAGAGCGCCGATCGCCAGGGTGCTCCCGTCGGCTGAAAAAGCCAGGGCGGTACCGAACCAGTCCCCCGTCTCGGTATTGGAGGCCTTCACATAAGCCTGCTGGGTCCATGGACCTCCGCTCCGCGTAAAGAGATACACGGCGCCGCTGTCTGGAGCGAGGTTGTTGCTTTGATCGCCGTCGATGCC
>JANDJG010000124.1 GCA_024331085.1 Nitrospira sp.
GCAGGCGAAACCGACCGCCGTTCCAAGTCGATCGGCGTTCACGGTCTGGGCGGTGGCATGGGCGTCCAAACGGGCCATTTCTCCGGGATGGGGTGTCAGGACGGGGGGGACCTTGCACGTGGTCAGCGTTGATGCCCGGCCCGCCAGCGCGTTCAAAGCATCCGCATCAAGGACGGCAGGGCGATCCAGTTGTCCGATCAAGGCTTGAACGAGCTCCACCGTTTCCGGATGGGTCGATAATCCGGGTCCGATGGCCACCGCCGTTCTTGCCGCGATAAATGCGGACAAACGATCAAAGGCGGCGCGAGAGAACGTTCGAGCTTTCGTTTCAGGCATCGGCGCCGTCATGGCCTCCAGCAATTTCGCCTCAAGAATGTCGTTCACGCTGGAGGGAACGGCGACGGTCACAAGACCGGCTCCGACCCGAAGGGCAGCCGTCGCCGCCATCGCCGCCGCTCCTGTTTTTCCGACGGACCCGGCGATGATCCCGGCGTGGCCGAAGCTTCCCTTATGGCTCGAGGCCTTGCGCGGCGGCAGGGCTGTCCGCACGAAAGCCGGTGTGATCAACGCGACGCGGCTGTTGATGGAATCGACCAAAGCGGAGGGGAAACCGATATCCACGATCTTGACCGATCCGGCAAGGTCGATGCCGTCATTTTGGAAGAGGCCCAATTTCGGCAAACCAAACGACACCGTGAGCGAAGCTCGCACGGCCCGTCCCAGCGTCCGGCCGGTATCGGCATGGAGACCAGATGGGAGATCGACGGCCACCACGGGGCGACCTGCATTATTGATGCAATCAATGACGTCGGCATATCGGCCGGAAATTTCCGAAGTCAGGCCGGTGCCAAGAAGCGCGTCGATCAAAACATCGCTCTCTTGCAAAAGAGCGGCGAGTTGCTCTCGTGAGGTAAAAAGATGGGCGCTGGATTTCCCGGCCAGCCGCACAAAGCGCCGATACATGAACGAGGCCTCCGGGCTTAAATCGGAGAGCGGGTTCGTCATCACCACATGGACCTTCGCGCCTTCACGGTGCAGGAGCCCGGCGGCGACGAACCCGTCGCCGCCGTTGTTTCCTTTGCCGCACAGGACCGTGACTCGTTTGTCTTTTATCGGCCCGAACCTCTCCAGCACGGCGGTTGCGACTCCGAGGCCAGCTCGCTCCATGAGCACCCTTGCCGGAATGCCGGCTTCGGCGATCGTCCGTCGATCCAGTTCTTGCATTTGCGCGCCGGTAACGATCTTGAGCATCTTCGACCTCTGACGGTCCTGAAACATGTTGACGAAGGAGAGGGGCACGGCCATTTAGGGAGGCCTACATCCAGGATCGCATTGATCGAGGAGAGACCCGAACTGCCACACGGCCCCTCACGTGGAAGGATCGGGAGACGGCCCCAAGCGACATCGCGAGGATCAACCGAGCAAAGCCTTCATTTCCTTGACGGCCTGTGGCAGACCCACGAAGACGGCCCGTGCGACGATACTATGGCCGATGTTGTATTCCACGATTTCCGGGATGTGGGTCAATCGTTTCACGTTCCGATAGTTCAGTCCATGTCCGGCGTTCACGCCCATGCCGAGCTTGTAAGCCAGCTTGGCCGCCTGGGCGATCGCTTCGTATTCGGCATCGGCCTCTTTGGACCTTGTGGCGTTTGCGTAGCGTCCCGTGTGGAGCTCGACGAAATCGGCGGCAATTTTATGCGCGGCCTTGATCTGCTGGAGATCGGGCTCGACAAACAAGCTGACGGGAATTCCACCGTTGTGGAGGAGTCCGACCGCGCGCTCGATTCGCTCACGTTGCCCCATGACATCCAGACCGCCCTCCGTAGTCAGTTCCTGCCGTTTTTCCGGAACGAGGGTCACCAAATCCGGCTTGACGGTCAGAGCGATCTTGACCATCGCCTCGTCCGCCGCCATTTCGAGGTCCAGCTTGGTGCGGGTGATTTCCCGGAGAAGCTGGAGGTCGCGATCTTGAATGTGCCGGCGGTCTTCACGAAGGTGGACTACAAGCCCGTCCGCACCGGCCAGCTCGACCAACACGGCGGCCGCCAGCGGATCGGGGTCGGCTCCGCCCCGTGCTTGTCGCAAGGTTGCAACGTGATCAATATTGACGCCCAGTCGAGCCATGCTTCCTCTAGGCCAAAGAAGTCATCAAGAAGTGAACGGACAACTCAACGAGGTGGCGGCCGCTCGTATTAGTAGCAGAAAGGCCGGACAGGGGGCAAGAACATGTCGAAGCAACCGGTCGACCTCTGTTGACAGCCGCATCATGTTCGTATGGGGGATGGGCTCTCCGAGCGGCTCATGGGGGAGAAGGACGGAACCCCACAGAATCACAAGGCAAATTGACTCGACATCGGACATCCAATACAATACGCCTTCTCATTGTCATTGTGCCCGCGCTATGAGAAAACGTTCGGGGTGACCGGAGGAGGGCTATGGGTTTCGGGGACGGGTTTTATCGAATTAAACGACTCCCTCCGTATGTTTTCGCCCAGGTGCAATCGCTCAAGTTGGAGGCTCGGCAGCGCGGCGAAGACATCATTGATTTTGGAATGGGCAACCCCGACCAACCCACTCCTTCCCATATCGTCGACAAGCTGATCGAGGCGGCTCGGAAAGGGAAGAATCATCGCTACTCCGCTTCACGGGGCATCACCAAACTCAGGCATGCCATATGCGGATGGTATAAACGGAACTACGACGTTGATCTGGATCCGGAAACCGAAGCGATTGTCACGATCGGGTCGAAAGAAGGGCTTGCTCACCTGGCTTTGGCGATGATCGGTCCCGGCGACGTCGTGTTGACCCCAACGCCGACCTATCCGATCCACATGTACAGCTTCATCATCGCGGGGGGGGAGGTCAGAGGGATCGAACTCCGTGAGGACCGGGATTTTTTTGAAGAGTTGACTCGAGTCTATCGCCAAACGTTTCCACGTCCCAAAATATTGGTCGTGAACTTTCCTCACAATCCGACCACCGCCGTGGTCGATTTGGAGTTTTTCAAAAAGATCGTGGCGTTTGCCAAAGAACACCAGGTCATCGTCATCCATGATCTGGCTTATGCCGATCTGGTGTTCGACGGCTACAAGGCGCCGAGTTTCCTCCAAATTCCGGGAGCGAAAGATGTCGGCGTCGAGTTTTATACTCTCTCCAAAGCGTATAACATGCCGGGTTGGCGCGTCGGCTTCTGCGTCGGCAATCGAGAGGTGGTGGGGGCATTGGCCAAAATCAAAAGCTACCTCGATTACGGAATTTTTCAGCCGATCCAGATCGCCAGCGTGATCGCGCTCAACGGACCGCAGGATTGCGTCAAGGAAACGGTGCAGCGGTATCAGAGACGGCGCGATACCCTGGTTGACGGACTCAATCGAATCGGCTGGAAGGTGGCCAAGCCGTTGGCCACGATGTTCGTGTGGGCCAGAATCCCGCTGCCATATCGGCACATGGGCTCGCTCGAATTTTCGAAGCTGCTGTTGAAAGAGGCCAAAGTCGCGGTGTCGCCGGGGATCGGATTCGGCGAAGGAGGCGATGAGTACGTCCGGTTTGGATTAGTGGAAAACGAGCATCGTACACGCCAAGCCGTCAGAGGGATTCGCAAAGCCCTCAAGCTGGACGAGGCGCAGGAATGAAATCGCGCATTGGCGTCGGCGTCATTGGATTCGGCACGGTCGGCACCGGGGTGGCGAGGGTGCTGCTCGGCAACGCCGCGCTCATTCGGCGTCGAGTGGGCGTGCCGATTGAATTGATTCGGATCGCCGACCTCGACATTGTCAGGGATCGCGGGGTCTCGCTTCCTCCTGGTGTGTTGACGACCGATGTCGGAGCCGTTTTGGCTGACCCGGCCATCGATATTATTGTCGAATTGATCGGGGGCTGCGACGTTGCCAAACGAGTCGTGTCGGATGCCATTGCCGCCGGGAAACATGTGGTGACCGCCAACAAGGCGCTGTTGGCCCTGCACGGTGAAGAGATCTACGAGGCTGCAGCCCGTAAAGGCGTGGAAATAGGGTTCGAAGCGAGCGTCGGAGGCGGCATTCCGGTTATCAGGTCCTTGACAGAGGGATTTGCGGGTGACGCAATTCGTTCGATTTACGGCATCATCAACGGCACTTCCAACTATATCTTGTCTCGCATGACCCAGGAGGGTCATGATTTCGATGCGGTGTTACGGGACGCTCAGCAAGCCGGCTATGCAGAGGCGGATCCAACCTTCGACATCCAGGGAATCGACTCCGCTCACAAACTGGCCATCCTCGTCAACTTGGCATACGGCACGCCGGTCAATGTCAAGGAGATCTACACGGAAGGCATCACATGCATTACTCCGACCGACATCGCCTATGCAAAAGCGTTCGGGTTCGTCATCAAGCTGCTGGGAATTGCAAAGCTGGTGGACGGGGAGATCGAGGCCAGGGTCCATCCCACCATGCTGCCCGCGACTTCTCCCATTGCAAGGGTTGACGGGGTGTACAACGCGATTCAGTTGGTCGGCGATGCAGTGGGGGATATCGTCTTGTATGGACAGGGCGCCGGCTCGATGCCGACCGGCCAGGCCGTCGTGAGCGACATTATCGCCATCGGGAGGAACGTGCTCTCAGGTGCCACGGGTCGCATCCCGCCCGCGTCGTTTCGTCAGGATCTACGCCGACCGTTGCGCGTGAAGCCCATGGAGGAAATTTCCTCGCTCTACTACCTGCGGTTCATGGTGGTCGACCGGCCCGGCGTGCTGGCCCAGATTGCCGGAGAATTGGGCCGTTGCGGAATCAGCATCTCGTCGGTGTTGCAACAGGGCCGTCGGGAAGGGCAAACGGTGCCGGTCGTCATCAAGACGCACATGGCCAGCGAGCGCAACGTGCGGAACGCCCTCGCGGAGATCAATCGCAAACCCTTTGTTTCGGAACCTGCGACGCTCATTCGGGTGGAGGGCAAGGACGAGTGATTAAGCGAGCGATTCTATGAATCGATGGCGGGGCATTATCGAAGAATATCGCAAGTTCCTCCCGGTTTCGGAGAGGACGCCCGTCATCAGTCTGTTGGAAGGCAACACGCCCCTCATTCGCGCGGCTCGACTGGCTCAGGCGATCGCTCCCGGCATCGACCTCTATCTTAAGTTCGAGGGTGTCAATCCGACCGGCTCGTTTAAGGACAGAGGCATGACCTTGGCCATCTCGAAGGCCGTCGAGCAGGGGGGCCGCGCGGTGATCTGTGCGTCGACGGGGAATACCTCCGCGTCGGCTGCGGCCTACGGAGCGCGCGCCGGCTTGGCCGTGTACGTTCTGATCCCCGCCGGAAAAATCGCGCTTGGCAAACTCTCTCAAGCAATGATGCATCAGGCGACGGTCATTCAGGTCGAAGGCAACTTCGATCAGGCCTTGGCGCTGGTGAAGGACCTGTCCGCTTCGCGGCGGATCGAGTTGGTCAATTCCCTGAACCCTTTTCGAATCGAGGGCCAGAAGACCGCGGCGTTCGAAGTGTGTGACCAACTGGGAGATGCTCCCTCCTTGCACATATTGCCGGTCGGCAATGCGGGTAACATCACCGCGTATTGGAAGGGCTATCGTGAGTATCGCCTGGCGAATCAAATCACCAGGCTGCCGAGGATGATGGGGTTTCAAGCGGCCGGAGCGGCTCCGATCGTGCTGGGTCGGGTCGTCGAACAACCGCACACCGTGGCGACGGCGATCCGAATAGGGAACCCCGCCAGTTGGAAGTCGGCGTTACAGGCCGTCGAGGAATCCTCAGGGGCCATTGACCTGGTGACCGATGAAGAGATCCTCGCGGCCTATGCGGCCGTGGCGAGAACGGAGGGCGTGTTTTGCGAACCGGCTTCGGCGGCGTCCGTAGCCGGCGTCACGAAGTTATACCGTACTGGAGGGCTTCGGGAAGGTGAGACGGTGGTCTGTACCTTGACCGGTCATGGATTGAAGGACGCCGATATCGCCATCAGTGTGTCGAAACAACCGCTGACCGTCAAGGCGACCCGCGAGGACGTCGTCCGTTTGTTGGAGGTCTGAATCCGGAGAAGTTTCGATGAAGTATCTGATCCTGCATGCGGCCGGAATGGCCGGACAGCCCCGCCCGGAACTGGAGGGACGCACTCCGCTTCAGGCTTCCGCGACGCCGAACCTCGATCGCTTGGCCCAGAACGGCGAA
>JANDJG010000125.1 GCA_024331085.1 Nitrospira sp.
TCGGTCCGGCGTCCCGCCGCCCAATCATCATACATGGACGTGTGGATATCGCGAATTTCCTGCGTCGCCTTCACGACCCGTTCCGGCATGTCCGGGGGCAAGGGCACTTTCAACGCCGCCGAGACCGCCGCCACCTCTCCGACCACTTGCCGGATAACCCCCATCATCTCCGGATGGTCCAACGCCAGGGCGACGCGGTCGTTGATCAAGACCGTGATGGGATTGAAGATACAGTTCCAGCACATTTTTTCCCATTTCGTTCGCCGGATGTCCTTTGCAAGGTGACAGGGGATACCGGCGGCGGAAAAGAGGTCGCGAATCGCCGACAGGCGAGGGCTCTCGTGTCCCATCAATTCGCCGATCGCCACGGCGCCTCGCTTATAATGCTCGATCACGCCCGGTTCGGCGATTTTGGAATAGATATAGGCCACTCCCCCGACGACGCAATCCCGTTGAAACCGATCCAGCAAGCGATTTTCCGTTTCAATCCCGTTCTGGAGCGTCAGAATCACCGTCTTGTCCGTCAAGACGGGCTCGATCTGATCCATTACCTCGTCAAGGTCGTAGGCCTTGACTCCCAGAATGATCAGGTCCGGGACGGGAAGGTCCCTGGCATCCGAGGAAGCTTGAGGCCGCACGGTGAAGGACCCGGTTGCACTCCGAACGGTCAGACCCCGTTGGACGACCGCCGCCAGCGTCTTGGGCCGCAGCAAGAAAGAGACATGGGGATGGTGTCGGGCCAGACGGGCGCCGAAGTATCCACCGACGGACCCCGCACCGACGACAAGGATCTGTTTCATCAAGAGACTCCGTCTGTTGCGCTGGAAGTGACGGTACTATAGCATGGAGCGCGGCGGGACGCAGCATCGTGCCCGCACACCGTAAGCTTGCATCAGAGCCTGCATCATGACCGGGAGGCCGTCATCGGATCTCACTCTCCTCAAGCGCCGGCTCATGGAGGCGCAAGCGATCGTCGTTTTGACCGGAGCCGGCATTTCCGCCGACAGCGGCGTCCCCACCTTTCGTGGAGCGGGCGGTCTCTGGCGGACCCATCGAGCCGAGGAACTGGCCACGCCCGAAGCGTTTGAACGGGACCCCCGCTTGGTCTGGGAATGGTACAACTGGCGGAGAGAGCTCATCGCCGCCATACGCCCGAATGGCGCTCACTACGCCCTTGCCGAGCTGGAAAAACGACACGAGCGGTTTTGGTTGATTACGCAGAACGTGGACGGGCTGCATCGGGAAGCCGGCTCCCGCAAGCTCTCCGAGATTCACGGCAACATCTGGATGGTCCGCTGTACTCAATGCGGGCGCGTCGAGGAGGACCGATCGGTGCCGATCAAGATTCTCCCCTCCTGCGCCGGATGCGCCGGTCTTCTAAGACCTCACATCGTCTGGTTCGGAGAATCGCTCGATCCGGCGGACATGGCCCGTTGCCATGACGTGCTTCGATCCTGCGATGTATTGTTGCTCATCGGAACGTCCGGCGTGGTCTATCCGGCGGCCGGTTTTGCCTCCATCGCCAAGCAAGCGGGAGCGTTCGTGGGGGAAATCAATCCCGACACGACGCCGCAGACCGATCTCGCCGACGTCTCGTTGCGCGGGCGGGCAAAAGACGTGGTGCCGCCGCTTCTTAGCGACGGATGAAGACGTTCCGATCGAGCACGAGAGCCGTTTCTCTCACTTCGGATTCTTATAATCCCGGCCGAGCCGCTCTATCACTTCATCCACTTCATCCAAGGTTCGCACGGCATCGTCCCTATGATCC
Organism: Nitrospira sp.; assembly: GCA_024331085.1. Classification (GTDB taxonomy): domain Bacteria; phylum Nitrospirota; class Nitrospiria; order Nitrospirales; family Nitrospiraceae; genus Nitrospira_D. Next base: position 1,769 of record JANDJG010000125.1, read on the forward strand.
CTGTGCATGCCTTCTCGATCCAACAAAAGGGCGTGCAGACCGGATCGACGGGCCCCCTCCAAGTCGTCCCGCACACTGTCGCCCACGTGCAACGCCTCTTCCGGATCAACGGCATGTTTGTTCAGCGCCAGTTGAAAAATCTTGGAGGCCGGTTTCGCCGCCTGCGCCAGGCTGGAAATCGTCACCGTATCGAACAAATCGGCGATCCCCAGCCCTCGCATGACCGAAAACAGGCGAGAGTCAAAATTCGAGATGACTCCCAATTCCAGCTCCCGCTCCTTCAACCACGTCAGCGTCGATACCGTCTCCGGGAAGAGTTCCCACGAGGCGGGATCTTCGAAAACCTCAAAGACACGGTCGAAAAAATCATCGAACCGTTCGAACATGCCGACGCGGTAGAACACGTTGTGGACGATGTCGAACCACCACAACCGCTCGCTTTGCTTAAGTTGAGCCGGTTCCGTCGTCGCAAAGACCGGCGGCGGGGCCTCACGAAAAGCCCGGCCGAACGCCTCCTTGATCGAGACAAGAGAATCGGCTTTCTGCTGAAAACCGAACTCGACGGCGTACCGGAGATAGATCTCGGCGACCGACCCGCGCACACGAAACAGTGTGCCGGCTGCGTCGAAGAAAACGACTCGTATGGAAAGATCGTCTCGCGTCATTCCGTCATCCGTCCGCGCGTAAAATCCGTCGCCGCTTCAACGCGGCGCGTGACGTCCGCACACGAGCTAAACCGCGGTTTTCTTGACAAAGCCTACCCTCACTGTTAGCTTCGAACACAACCTGAGAACGCCCATGTCGGCTCCCATTTTCATCGTTGACAGCAGTCCCGCCGTGCGTCGGATGGTCGAGCAGATTTCGACGCCGGAGGGGTTTGAAGTCCTGGGATTTCAAGACGGCCCGGCCGCGTTGGAGGCCGCCAGACAAACCAGTCCCGCGATCATTATCGCGGACTATCATCTCGATCACATGACGTTCTCGGGATTTTGTCGAGAAATCCATAAGCTGGAGCACTTGTCGGAAACCAGGCTGATTTCGCTGATCAATTCGGCCGATCATCCCGATGAAGGGCATCTTCGAGCCTTGGGCGTGACCGCTTGCCTGAACAAACCGGTTCAAGCCGATGAACTCCTCGATGCCATCAGGACGACGCTCGAGCGGCATCATCTTTCGCAGAACGGTGCGAGTCTCAAACGGCGAACGTGGCCGCCGACGGCCGCTTCGACCGATTCCGATCAGGCAAACGACGCGGTAACGCCCATTTTGAACGTTTCTTCCGATCGGCAAGGAGAACAAGTCGTGACTCAGCATGAACCGTCGCAACCTTCCGTTTCAATCGCGCCGTCTCCCGCCGGTCCCCAAGACGCGATAAAAGGCTTTTTCGACCAAATTCTGCAATCCACCGTCAAAGAAATCGAGGGTCGCTTCGCCGAGATCCTGCCCCGCATGGTCGAAGAAACGCTCGCTCGTCATGCGCAGCCCATGATCGAACGCGAAGTAGGAACACGGCTCGGCGAGATGCTGTCGGCCGATCGGATGGCCCCGCTCATCCAACCGGCGATCTCACAAACACTCCCCTCTCTGGTGGGAAAAGAACTGGCGCAGAGCGAACCGCTTATCCGACAAGCGGCTGCCGACACGGCCGATCTTTTGATCAAAGAGAAGCTCGACCGATGGATCACCGACCGCGCCGAAACCGCTCTGCGCGAACAGACGTCCGAACTGCTTCGCGCGCGCATCGACGCGATGGATCGGACGATCAAAGACGAAGTGCAATCGACGGTAACCCAGCGGGTGATGTCGCAGGTCGATCACATCGTGCGGTCGATCGCTCAAGAAACGATCGACCGGTCGGTCCTACACGTGGTTCCTGAACTCGCCGAACGGCACATCAAGGCCGAACTCAAGCGGCTGACCGATCCCGACTGAAACGCCTCTCTTTTTCTATCCTTTCTTTCCTCGCTTTGCCGCCGCGCGGCGGGTCTTGGCCAGCGCCTTCAGCCGCTTCACGTTTTTTCGGTGTTTCTTTCTCGTTTTTCGATCCTTCTCGCGTCCTCGTGCCATGCCGTCTCCCTGCGATAAAAGAATTGAACTCTCGGTGACGGCGATTGTATAGCATAGGCCGGACAGGGTCACAAGCAGCCTGCTCCGTTTCCGGCGGCATCGATACATGCTAAGATGCCGCCCCGCTTCAAGAACCGTTGGAAGGATACCAGTCTATGACCGCGCCCCAGTTAAGCAAAACCTACGATCCCAAGGCCGTCGAACCACGCTGGTCTCGGTTTTGGATCGAGAAGCGATACTTTCATCCGTCGATCGACCATCCCGGCGAGCCCTACTGCATTGTCATCCCGCCGCCGAACGTGACCGGTTCGCTCCACGTCGGCCACGCGCTGAACCATTCGCTCCAGGATATTCTCATCCGATGGCGGCGGATGCAGGGGCGCAATACCCTCTGGCTTCCGGGAACCGACCACGCCGGCATTGCCACGCAAAACGTCGTGGAAAAACGACTGCTGGCGGAAGGACTCTCGCGCGAAGCCCTCGGCCGAGATCGATTCATCGAACGGGTCTGGCAATGGAAAGCCGAGTCGGGCAACACGATCATCAATCAACAACGGCAGCTCGGCGAATCCTGCGACTGGGATCGGTTGCGATTTACGATGGACGAAGGACTGTCCAGAGCCGTCATCGAGGTTTTCGTCCGGCTGTACGAGGACGGGCTGATTTATCGGGGCGAGCGGCTGATCAATTGGTGCCCACGATGTCTCACCGCCCTCTCGGATATTGAAGTCGAACATGAAGAAGTCAAGGGAACCCTCTATCACATCACATATCCGCTGGCCGATGATCCTGCCACCACTCTGGTCGTGGCCACCACCAGGCCTGAAACGATGCTTGGCGATACGGCGGTTGCCGTCCACCCTGACGATCCTCGGTATCGTCATCTTATTGGCAAGAAGATCCGCTTGCCGCTGACCGAGCGGGAGATTCCCATTGTCGGAGACTCCATTTTGGTCGATCTTGAGTTCGGAACCGGCGCCGTCAAGATCACCCCGGCCCATGATTTCAATGACTATGAGGCCGGCGAACGGCACGGGCTGCCGCGGCTTGCTCTTTTTGACCACCGGGCGTTGCTGGATCACCCTTCGATGGTGAAAGCAGGCGTTGATTCCGACGTTGCCTCGGCCTTGGCAGCACTGCCCGTTCAGAAAGCGCGAGCCACAATTGTCCAACTGTTGACCGATCGTGGTCTTTTAGTAAAACGAGACGACCACCGGATGGCCGTCGGCAAATGTTATCGCTGCAAGACCGTCGTGGAGCCCTACCTGTCACCTCAATGGTTCGTCAAGATTCAACCGCTTGCCGATCCCGCCATCAAGGTTGTTGAAGAGGGTCGCATTCGGATCATTCCGGAAGGATGGGTCAACAACTATCTCGGCTGGATGAGAAACATCAAAGATTGGTGCATCTCCCGCCAGATTTGGTGGGGCCATCAGATTCCGGCCTGGTACTGTCTGGCCTGCAATGATCGCTACCTTATCGCACAGGAGGCGACGACCACCATCCTGCAAGGCGCCCGACCGATCGTCGCCAAACAGGCTCCTTCTCAGTGCCCCACGTGCGGCGACTCCCGGTTCATGCGCGACCCGGACGTGCTCGATACCTGGTTTTCCTCCGCTCTCTGGCCCTTTTCGACCCTGGGATGGCCGGACCAGACGCCGGAACTGAAACGCTACTATCCCACCTCGACCTTGGTGACCGGCCTCGACATTCTGTTTTTCTGGGTCGCCCGCATGATCATGATGGGGCTCAAGTTCATGGGCGACGTGCCGTTTCGCGACGTGTACATCCATGCCCTGGTTCGCGATGCCGAAGGCCAAAAGATGAGCAAGTCCAAGGGCAACGTGATCGATCCGCTCCACGTCATGGACAAATATGGAGCGGACGCCCTGCGCTTTACCCTGGCCTCCATGGCTTCGCCGGGACGAGACGTCAAGCTGGCCGAAGAACGGATCGAGGGCTATCGCAACTTCGCCAACAAAATCTGGAACGCCGCCCGTTTTGCATTGATGTATCTCAATGGACCTCGGACCGCCTCCCCTTTGAGCGAGCGCCCGTTCCCGGACCGCTGGATCGTGAGCCGGCTTAATCGGACGATTCAGACCGTCTCGTCGGAATTGGAAGCCTATCGATTCGATCGCGCCGCCTCGGTTCTGTATCAGTTCATCTGGCACGAGTACTGTGATTGGTACGTGGAGCTCATCAAACCGACGTTGCAAGATGCCTCCCATCCCGACGGCCCGG
>JANDJG010000126.1 GCA_024331085.1 Nitrospira sp.
GGGCCATGCTCCGCGTCGTGGAATTCGACGGCGTGCGGGCCTTGCCGATCACCGGTCTGTTGACCTTTCTTGTCGGCGTCGTGATCGCGTATCAGGGGGCCGAGCAATTGCGCAAGTTCGGCACCAATATCTTCATCGTCGATCTGGTCGGCATTTCGCTGCTCAGGGAAATCGCGCCGTTGATCGTGGCGATCTTGATCGCCGGCCGGTCGGGGTCGGCCTATGCCGCCGAGATCGGGACGATGAAGGTGACGGAAGAATTGGACGCGGTCCGCACGCTCGGCATCTCGCCGATCAATCTGCTGGTGTTGCCCAGAACCTTCGCCCTGGTGCTCACGTTGCCGCTGCTCACGGTCTATGCGGACATCCTCGGCGTCTTCGGCGGCATGCTCATCGCGTCGGGCCAACTGAACGTCAGCTTCGCCGAATTTCTCGATCGGTTCGACGAAGCGGTCGCGGTGCGGCATTTGTTGATCGGCCTCGCGAAGGCGCCGTTCTTCGCCGTCATCATCGCGCTGGTGGGTTGTTATCAAGGATTTCAGATTCGAGGGGGCGTGGACGACGTGGGGCGACACACGACGATCAGCGTCGTGCAGAGCATTTTTCTGGTCATTGTGTTCGACGCCATTTGCAGCGTCGTGACGAGTTGGTGGGACCTCTAAGATGACATCGACCGCTCCGGCCGGCACGCCGGTCATCGAAGTCAGCCACGTCTCGACCAAGTTCGGGAAAGCCGTCGTCCATCAAGACGTGAGTCTGACGATCAATCAGGGCGAAGTGTTCGTCATCGCGGGAGGCAACGGCTGCGGGAAGTCCACGCTGCTGCGGGAAATTCTTGGGCTCACGACTCCTTCGAGCGGGACCATTCGTCTGTTCGGCATCGACAGCCGGCGGCTCGATGTGAGCAACGGCGGGGCGATCCACCGCCGATTCGGCGTGATGTTTCAGCACGGCGCGCTCTTCAGCTCCCTGACGCTTGCCGAGAACGTGGCCGTGCCTTTGCGGGAACACACGAATCTGCGTCCCAAACTGATTCGAGAGATCGTCGAGATCAAGATCGCGATGGTGGGATTGCCCCCCGACAGCGCCGGCAAGTATCCCAACGAGCTGAGCGGCGGCATGAGACGGCGGGCCGCGCTGGCGCGGGCCATCGTGATGGACCCCGAATTGGTCTTCCTGGACGAGCCGACCGCCGGATTGGACCCCATCATCGCGGCGGGATTCGACGACCTGGTCCTCTCCTTGAAAACGCATTTGGGATTGACGGTCGTCATGGTCACGCACGATCTTGATTCCCTCTGGCGGATCTCCACGCGCGTGGCGGTGTTGGGCGACGGTCGGGTGTTGGGAATCGGGACGATGCAGGAACTGTCTCAGTCGGACGACCCGATCATCCGTGAATATTTCCACGGCCCGCGCGGGCGGGCGGCCCACGAACAGGCCATGTGGAATCAACTGAAGGCCGGCAATTGAGCACTCACAACCTAGAACGACATGTCCGATGTTCCTGATGCCGGAGTCGTGCGAGTGATGAGAGCCAAGCGGATTGGCGGGCGGGGAAATTAGATGGAACCGAAGGTCAACTATATTCTCGTCGGGTCGTTCGTGGCGATTCTCGGCGCCGCCGCGCTGATCGGCATCCTGTGGCTGGGGAAGATGGACTACCGGGGAGTGTACGACCGATATGAAGCCTATTTTCGGGAATCGGTAGCCGGATTGAGCGAGGACTCCACCGTCAAATATCGCGGCGTCGATGTCGGCCGGGTGCGGAGCATCTCGCTCAATCCGGACAATCCGGAAGAGGTTCGTTTGATCTTGGACATCGTCAGAGGGACGCCGATCAAGACCGATACGGTCGCCGTGCTCGAGACGCAGGGATTGACCGGCCTGGCCACGATCAATCTGACCGGAGGAAGCAAAGAGGCGCCACCGCTGGTGGCGTTGGAAGGACAGCCCTACCCCGTCATCAAGACCGGCCCCTCGCCGTTGTTTTTCCGGCTGGACGAGGCCATTTCCCGCCTGTTGTCCGACAAGGGGCTGACGAATTTGCTGGCGAGTTTGGAATCGTTGGCCAAGGGCGCGTCGGAAACATTGGACGAAGAGAATCGCTTGGCGGTGAAGCGGACGATCAAAGAATTGTCGGAGATCGTTCATTCCATCGCGGTACACAGGGAGGAAGTCGAAACCACTTTGCACGACGCATCCCAAAGCGCGGAGCATCTGGTCAAGGTGACCACGTTGCTTCACGAGGAGGTGCCGATGCTGGTGGCGCGCATCAACCAGAGCGCCGCCTCGTTCAGCGCGATGACGGAGGAGCTGGCCAAAACCAGTCGGTCGGTCCATGCCATTGTTGATGAAAATCGGACCGAATTGGAACGGTTCTCCAAACAGACGTTGCCCGAGGCGGCCATGCTGGTGACGGAATTGAGGCAGTTGGCGAACATCCTGACCCGCGTGGCTCAAGATCTGGAACGGGAGCCCAATGCCTTGGTGTTCGGCAAGACACCTCCTCGCCGAGGGCCTGGGGAATAGTGTGTCCGAGGCGATCGTGGTCGGTGAAAAGGGACGGCGGAGTCGGAAAGGCACGGCGTGACACGGTGATGAAGGAGGAGGAACCCTGTCGATGAGGCGGCGGATGGCGCACGTGATGGGAATCGCATGGCTTGGAGTGGCGTTGGGCGCCTGTTTAGGGCCTCAGACGGCGACCGAGCCGGCGCGCACCTTTCAGTTGAGCCTTGATCAAAGCCGGGAAGCTCGCCGATCCGCCGCCGACGCTCCCATCCTGTTGGTCGGGACGCCCCAGGCCGAACCGGGATACGACACGACCAAGATGGTGTATGTAAAACGGCCCTATGAGGTCGAATACTACGCCGTGAATCAATGGGCGGAGCAGCCGACGCGCATGGTCGGGTCTTTACTGATTCAGTCCTTGGGAGCGACGGGGCAGTGGCGCGCTGTCGTGCCCTGGCCGTCCGCCATTCACGGAGATGTGAGGCTGGATTCGTATGGATTCGCCATCCAACAGGAATTCACGCAGGACCCCAGTGTGGTGCGGGTGAAGATTCGCATGCAACTCGTGGACATCAAGGAGTCGAAAGTCCTGGGGACCCGCTCGTTCGAGCGGGTGGAACCGGCGCCGACTCAGGACGCCTACGGAGGCGTCGTCGCCGCGAACCGCGCGGTGGCGGCCATGCTGGACGACATCGCATCCTGGCTCGATACCTGCCTCCAACGGTCACGGACGTGCGGCCGTTGATCGGATTCCCGGACGATGACCTTGCATGAATGCAGCGTGGAAAACCGGCCTGAGTTTCGGGACGACGTCGGGCGTCATCACGACGCTCGGTCTGTTGGTGGGGCTCCATGCCGGCACCCATTCGAAAACGGCCGTGCTCGGCGGCATTCTGACGATCGCCGTGGCGGATGCTCTGTCCGACGCCATGGGCATCCATCTGGCCGAAGAAGCGAAACATACTCAACCGGCTCGCGCCGTGTGGGAAGCCACGCTGGCGACGTTTGTCGCGAAGTTCGTGATCGCGGGCACCTTTGCCGTGCCGGTGCTGGTCCGTCCACTCGATCAGGCCGTCGTGATCAGTGTGGTGTGGGGGATGGTTCTGCTCGCGATCATCAGTTTCTTCGTGGCGCGGGTGCAGGGGATTTCGCCGTGGAAGGCGATCGGAGAACATCTCTTTATCGCCCTCTGTGTGGTGGCCATCACCCATGGGCTGGGCGATTGGATTCAGGGGTTCTCGGAAGGGGACTAACTCGGAACTCGAGCGAGAGAAGCTTCGTGGCTCACTGAGAGCCGACGACCGGACATTTCATCGGAGGTGAAGACATGGACGTGCGAAGCAAAGTGTATTTTTACCAAACGACCGTGCGATGGACGGAGCAGCGCAAGGGCATCATCTCCTGCGCGGGGAAACCGGATGTCGAGGTGGCGACACCGCCCGAGTTTAAGGGACACCCCGACATCTGGTCGCCGGAAGATCTCTTCGTCGCCTCGGCCAACATTTGCCTCATGACCACGTTCCTGGCGTTCGCCGAGCGGGCCGGATTGGCCTTTGCATCCTATGAGAGTGCAGCCGAGGGGAAGCTCGAATTGGTGGAGGGCAAGTTTCAGTTCACCACCATCACACTCAAGCCGACGATCACCTTGAAATCGGCCGCCGACGCCGGCAAGGCCAAGGAATTGATCGAAAAGGCCGAGGCCAACTGTTTGATCTCCAATTCGATGAAGGCCCAGGTGACGCTGGAGCCGGTGATCCGGTAGTTCGCATGACGATAATCGGTTGCTCAGACAGGCAACGGTTGCCGGTTGTGGTCCCTACAGATCGTAGGGAGTGTGGAGAGCATCTCAGCGCCCGCTGTGCAACGGTAGGAGAGAGAAAACGCGGACGTAAAAGGCTGTCGCCACGGTCAGATGACATGCGGGCAAAGCATGTTTTCGACTGCACAAAAACCTTTAAATGAAAATGCCACCTCCGACTCATCAAGAAGGAAGGCGCAGACGTCAGCATCCTCAAAGACGCCGCCGTGTTCAAGGCGCTGATGGAGAGAAAACCTTTTTAGAAGCTGCAAGGCGTGAGTGGTGTGGTCGGTCGCGTCAACGTGGCAGGACCAACGCACAACCAGAGGGATTCCAGACAAATCAGCAATTCCGCTATGCGGCGTGGGAGGAGGCCTTCTCCAAGAGTTCGTGGATGAGCGTCTGATACGGCTTTCCCTGTTTAGCCGCCATTTTACGGAGCCGGCTTAACAATTGCGGCGAGAGACGGATAGCGATTAACTGTTTGGCCATGCCGCCGGCCGGTCTGCCGACGCGGCGCGCACGACGAAGTTCTTCTTCCGTTGATTCCGGGATGTCAGAGAAATCAATCTGTGAATTCGGTATAGGCTTGACGCTCTCGGCGGCTTGCCGGCCGCGCGCTGATGATCCTGAACGTTTCTTTTTCATGTCCCCTCTTCCTGATCGTATAGACGATAAGTAACAGTCGGTTGCTGACCGACAGGCCTAGCCGCTTGAACCGCTGTTCCTGTTGCGAGTGGGCCGTATCGTCCCAGTCGAGTCCGTTGGGGTCGCTGAAAACGGTGGCTGCTTCTTCGAACGAAACGCCATGTTTCTCAAAATTTGTGATGGCCTTTGAAATGTCCCAGGCGAACACATTTTCGTATATACGAGAACAGTCGTTGAATTACAAGGTCAAAGCAAAGAGGAGCACAAGAACCCAACCTCGATGGTTTTTGGAGGAGGGAGCGCGGAGCCGCACTTTTGGCGTCAGCCCCCGTTCTTTTTGATCGCCAATTTGCCGGCCCACGAACCGACGATGAATTGGGGAATGGACAGGATCGTCATGGCGACCAAAGAGAGCGGCCACAGCGACAGCGAATTGCCGGCCATCGCGAGCGCGAGCGCCTGGCCGGCCGCCATGCTGAGGACCCATCGCCAGGGGCGATCGGGAAAACGATAGGCGATGACAAAGATCATGGCGCACATGATCGGAATGCCGACAGAGAAGTAGGCGCCGGAATCCCAGGCTTCTCTTCGCCCCGTGGCCATGGAAACGGCCAGACAGACCAAGAGACCGCTCAAGACGGAGGTGCCGAAGGGCACATATGCGGGATCGCGACGGGCCATCGTCCATCCAACGCTGAAATCAGTCGGTCCAGCATGGCATGCTCAGGATGAACGCGCAATCAAGACATCATTTCCGGTCATCGCTCTATGTCCGGAAAATGGCGGGTTCAATCGGACGATCCGCAAGCTGAAACGAGCGGTCGCCGGTTCATGACTCTCGCGCCACCACGGTGTCATAGAGGCCATAGTGAGTCAGTCCAGGATGGCTCTCGATACCCGTGTAACGGAGCGAGGCGTCCTCATAGCGGCGGAAGGCGAACACTGCTTGGTTCATCTGTTCTGTGTTGAACACCTTCAGGCGCACGAGCAGATTGAAGTCCTTCACCGTCAGGCCGGTCACGGCCAGGAACA
>JANDJG010000127.1 GCA_024331085.1 Nitrospira sp.
GAGCAGATGGGACAACCGGCCGACGTGTTTGCCGTCGAAATCGGGATCGGCCAAGAGCCCCGACGCCACCGTCGCGTCGTCGCGGACCGCTTGAATCGCCAGCACCTTGACCGGAAGGGTTTTGGCCTGGGCCAACACGATCCGCCAAGCCTCCATATCCGCTTCCAATCTCTCTATGCCGACGTCGGTTTGCTGAAGAAATCCCTCCGCAATATACAGATGATGAGCGAACGTGATCGAGTCGCACGGCGGAGCCACGGCCAGTCCGAATCCCCAGTCTTCAAACGGCAGGCGTTGCCACTGCCTATACCGGCCGAGCATCGCCTCTCCTTGACCGGCCCATCCGCTCAGAAGAGCGCGATTCGCCTTCAACGCTCCGACCGGATCCCTCCCCCTCATCCATCCGCTCAACACTCTCGCCGAGGCATGGGCATGGTCGATTGGAGAAGACCCGCCTTGATCTCCGAGACATGCTCGCTCTCGGCTGTTCGCACCTTGTCGCTCGGCATGCAGCCTCAATCCCGCCTGGATCGGATCCTGCCCGGCCGGCGCATCGAATCCCAGCAGAAACAGATAGCCGTTCATATGGGGATCCGACAAGGTACGCGGAGGAGCGGCCGTGAGATGTTGATAGAGAGGAGACGGCGCTTCTTCCATCACGACCCAGGTCAAGCCGACCGCCACGATCCCCGACACAACCACGGCACAGGCCAGAGAAACCGAGGCGACCAGGAACAGAACCATCGCGCTCGTCGTGGAGACGCAGGACCGAAACCATTCAGAGACTTGGGCCCCGATGCGACTCGGAAATCCCGGCCGTTTTGTCTTGAGCCGTTTCGTCGGTGAAGGAGCGCCCGCTTTTCCACTTTGAGACTCGCCGGCCGTCTCAAACAACACGTCGACGGCCGCTGAAGCGGTCGACGTGAACGTGTTGCGCTCTTGATCATCCGCCGGAAGCCTCGACCGAATTTTTCCTGTCGAGGAAATCGTCTCAATCGATGACCGGACCATCGGTTCATCGACCGGTCGAATCGGCCTCCGACTCGCGGCCGTTTCCTCCGCCCTTGGCGCCGGCTCACTCGACGATTCCCGGACCAGGTCACCGGGTGGTTTCCCGGCCGCTTCCTCGTCATTGAGGTCCCTGATTGTCAGTCCCTCTGTCGCACTAGACAAAGGCGGCTCAGACACGGCCTCACTCGCCAAGGGTGACGCGACCGTCTCTTCAGATTCCTCTCCTTCGAGCTGATCGCTCGACTTCCCACCCTCAACCGGCGTCTCAGCGAGAACCGGCTGATCCGTCTCGTCCGCCGTATTGGAGGTCGCCGCTTCTTCCTCCGGCGGCGGGACTTCGATCATCGCGTCGGCTGTCGACGCCCGTTCATCGACCCTGTCTTCATCGGATACGTCGAAGGCCGGCTCGTCGGCGCCGCTCTCTTCCTCGCCCGAGTCGATCACCGGGGCATCAATGATCGCGCAACGCTGCTCTTCCGTCTCCTCCGTTGTCTCCTCTGATTCTTGAGGCGGAGACAGGAGTGAAAGAACGGCAAAAGAAGGAGCTTCTCCGACATCGGCGGTCGCTTGTTCGAGAACCGGTTCAGGGTCATCCGCCATCAAGGGCGACGGAGCAACGGAATCGACGGACGCTTCCGATGAGTCGATCTGTTCAACAACCGCAAGCTCGACAGACTCTTCGTCACGCTGGGCTTCGGGAATTTCGATCGTAGCATCCGGAACTTGGTCCCAAGGAACCGGCGCCTCCTCCGACGCCGCCCGAACCGTTTCATCCTGCCAGGACGCCCCATCCGCTTCATTCGACTCATTCGACAGACCGTTTTCTTCCACCGGTGAAGCGAGGGCGTCGGCCTCGGCCCGAATGGAAAAACCGGACGGCTGCTCGACCGCATAGAACTCATCGGCCGTCGGAGAGGTTGCCTCAGTGGCCGGTCTCTCTTCTATCTGGTCGGCAGCGGACGATTCTCGAACCGTATCGGGCATGCCGACCATGGCAGGGTCTGCATCGTCGACCTGCTCTCTCCAGACCTCTGTGACCGGATCGGTCTGACAATCGTCCGGGCTGGATGGATGTTCACTTGGCCGAGTTGGCTCTTCTGTCGTGCGGCCGGACGGAGCATCGAGCGCAGTCTCTTCCGCCGCCGTCGAAGGGGACAGGTCATCTGAAGGGGAGAGGTCGTTATCCGAAAGGGCCGGCGGTGGTGCACCGGGCTCGACGGTGTGATCCACGTCGGTTGGCAAGGCGAGCGTCGAATCGGTCGATAGACCGGAGGCTTCGGGAACCGACTCACAAGAGACTTCACCATGTCCGTTCACAGTCGCGTCCGGAACACTCACCGCCGTGCCGGACAGCGCCGTGAGCGCATCGCCGCCCGGTTCGTCCGCCAACCGTTGCGCGGCCGTGTCGGTGACCGCGTCTTTATCAAGCGACGACGATTCTGTTGATTCGGAATCGAAAGCGGCTTCTGCGATGTGGCTATCCAATTCAAGCTCTGGCTCTGACCCTGACTCCGACTCCGACTCCGACTCCGGCTCGACGGTCGATTGCTTTTCCCCAGGCGCCGACTCCGGCAGCCACTCGGCGCCGTTTGTTTCGGCACCGTTTATTTCAGCCGGCGGCTCTTGCGGCAGAATCGCATCGCGAGGACCGTCGTCGGTCGCTCCATCTTCGACGGTTGCACCTCCATCATCATCGAGGGTTTCACCGGTAACGGGGACGTCATCGAGACCGACGACGTCCCCGGTAAAACCATCGTCGCTTGACGACGGATCGTGCATGGAAACATCCTCGGGCCTTGCGATGAGTTCACCGGTTTGCGGGTCAAAATACCGGTTCAGGCGGATGGCTGGGGGAGACGCCGGAACAAGGTTCTTGATTTGTTGATACAGCCTGGCCGCGTACTGAGGATCATCGGGATCGGGGTCTTCCATCAAGATGTCGATCGCCTTGGCGTATTCGGCGACCGCATCCAATATCTGCCCTTTATCTTGGTAGATTGAGCCGAGTTTTTCGAGATAGGGAACGCATCGGGGCCCCGCGGCCAAATACTCTCGCAGCAACGATTCCGCGAGCCAATAGTCTTGCCGTGCAAATGCTTCATCGATGAGCGAATCAAACGCTTGTTTCGCGGGAATCAGGCTGCCCAGACGGAGATGAAGGGTCGCAAAAAGCCGGCGCGCCTCCATGTTGTGGGGGTCCATCGCCAGCAATTCTTTCAGCGACGCCGACGCCCGCCCATACTTCCCCGCGTTCATCTGCGTGATGGCTTCTTCCAGCAGGGCGGTCTTCCTGCCATAGCCGGAACCGGCCTGCTTCAGCCCACGCACGCGGCCTGTCTCGCTCTTGTCTTTCTCTTTTACTGTTCTTTTTTTATTCGGTGGCACCGTACAACCTTAGCAGACCGTCTCGGAATTGCTGGGATCTTGCCGCGCAGGTTGCTCTCGCTGCGCCCAGAGCTGTGTCCGGTAGCGCGGCAAGTCAAAAAGAGTCGAGAGATTCTGCAATAGAAATGCCTGATCTTGAGCCAGGTCATTCTCGAAGACGTTCTTGAAACGTGAACGGCTACCGCCCGTTAGTCCAACCGGATGAATAATGCCGTTCATTTCTCCCGCGGCCTGTACAAATAGGTACAAATAAAGGTCTCGATTGAACAGACCGACTACGGGACAGTGGGTTCGGCCCCCCACCAGGTCTCGATAGACCGAGGAGTTACCGGCACGGATCATAATCATCCGGCGGTTCCGGCGAGAAATGTAATCCGATTTCATAGACGTAGCCGGGAGAGAGTGCCTTCCGGCTTTCCTGTGTTGCCGTCCGGAATAAGGTCTTGCCACAACGCAGACACTGTTGTCCCCCCTCCCAGGAACGATTTCCCGCAAGGTGCTGCACAGGGCGACCGCTCTGGATTCCAAGTTCCGGCATCAGTGCGTGCCTGACCTCGGCAATGAGTCGTTGCGCACGTTCCGCCGACCGCGCCTCGGTTTTTTCAAGAGCAAGAACAAGAAGGCCCAATGCCCTTACTGGGTCCCCATCGGCCTCCCAAAGCAACCGCCGGACGAATGCCTGAAGGTTCTGTTCCGCCAATTTTGGAACTCGATCGAAGAAAAGCCGGCTTGCCCGGCACCGTTCTCTTATCGGCAGATTGCAGAGAATAAATAACAGCAGGAAAAGCCGGTCAGGTCTCCGGTCTCGAGACGTTCCTATGGCTCTCATGGCTCCCATGGGTCCCCCGAAAGAGAATCGGCGGACGGCGGGCATCCGTGTTATGCAAGCGCGCTTTTGTTGTCTCACCCATGGCCCCTGTGATACGGTCTGTCGTTGCACGGGAGCCGGCGCCGCGTTACCATTGAACGCTTTTGCCGGTATAGCGGCAGGGGGACCGATTCATATTCCGGTAGGTGCAAGTCATGAGAAGAGTGGCGGCTGTTTGTGTCTGTGCGGGGCTATGTGCCCTGACGCTCTTGTGTCCGCCGGGACTGTGGGCGCAGGGAACCGGCGCTCAACCGGCCAAGGTCGCGCTGGACTTTAACGAGGTGGAGATCCCCGTTCTCGTTCGTTTTATCAGCGAGCTGACCGGGAAAAACTTCGTCCTGGATGACACAATCAAAAAGCAAGCAGGCAAGATTTCCGTTTATTCCCCCACCAAGGTCACGAAAGAGCAAGCCTACCAGATGTTCGTCTCGGCGTTGGAAGTCGCCCGTCTGGCCGTCGTCCCCAAAGGCAACGTCTATCAGATCGTGCAAATGGGCGATCTGCCCCCCGAGCGCGGCGTCTTCGTCTATCGCCTCAAGCACGCGAACGCCTCGGATCTTGCGGCCGTCTTGACCAATCTCGTGGCACGCTCACAGACGGTCGCCCAAATGGCCCCCGGCATGAGGCCTCCTATGAGACCGCTGACGGAGTTCGAAGCGCCCGTCCAAGTCTTTGCCGATAAGGCGACGAATTCCATCATCATCAGCTCCACCAAGGCGGCCTACAGTCAACTGCAATCCGTCATCCGTGATCTGGATGTCCGGCGCCACCAGGTGTTCGTGGAGGCCGTCATTCTCGAGGTGCAGGTCGATCGTCTGAGACAAATCGGAACCGATCCGACGCAAGTGCTCGGCGCTTGGCGATCCGGTTCGGCTCAAGGTCTTGCCGGATTCAACCGGGCCCCGGAAGATCTCGCTTCGGTGGCCCAGGCGATCAGCGGCATCGCCGCCGGAGGCGCGACGGGAGGGGCGTTTACCGTGCTGAATACCGTCAATGTCCGCGCCTTCATGCAACTGCTCATGAACATGACCGACACCAACATTCTGTCCACTCCTCAAGTGTTGGCGGCGGACAATCAAAAGGCGAAGATCGTCGTCGGAGAAAATCGGCCGTTCCCGACCGGTCAGGCTCAAGGCATCACCGGAGGCACGTTGGTCACGATCGAGCGGAAAGACGTGGGAGTCACATTGGAGATTACTCCGCAGGTCCTCGAAGACGATCTCATCCGGCTTGAAATCAAGCAAGAGATCACCGCCATATCGGAAGCCGTGGCTCAAACCATCGGATCGGGGACGGCGGCCATCCCCGTCGGCCCCACAACCACCAAACGTTCGATGGAAACCACGACCATCGCCCATGACCAGCAAACTCTTGTCGTCGGTGGGCTGGTCCGCGACAACATCACGGTCAACGAGCGAAAGGTGCCGTTTTTCGGCGACATTCCTTGGCTCGGATGGCTGTTCCGTTCCCAAAGCCGGACGATGGAGAAGCTGAATCTTCTGGTCTTTCTCACTCCCCATTTGGTTCGGGATGACGTGGATATGGTCGAGCTGAACGCAAGAAAGGCAAAAGAAATCAACGTACTGCAACGAGAAAATCGCATCGAAGAGCCGACCAGACTGAAGCAAGACATCCTGGAGCGACTTGAGCGTCCTGAGACCGCACCTCCCGACTCTCAGCGGTGAAGGCCCGGCCCCGTT
>JANDJG010000128.1 GCA_024331085.1 Nitrospira sp.
ACCGGCTTTATCATCGGCGCGATCGTCGGCGCCATCCAAGTGTGGTTCTTCGATTACGGCCTTGCTTATTTATGGGCCGCCATGGCGGCCGGTGTGATCTATATGGCTTCCCGCGTCTTGTTGACTGATTGGCTGAACCTGGCCGGTGGAAAGATTCTCTTGGGCACGGTGGCCGGTGTGCTCGCCGCAATGGTGTGGTGGGCCATTGCCGACCGGGCCGATGATTTATTTATACGGGCCGCGGTGGCGGGAGCATGTTTCGGCGCGGCCTATGCCTGGTCGGATCACCGCAAGAGCTGAATAGCCCGCCACCGTTCCGATTGATAGCGCCACAACAACAAGGCCATTCGGACCGACCAATCCGCAATCATCGCCATCCAGACATAGACGACCCCGAGTTTCAGCCAGATTCCGAAAATAAAGGCCAGGGGAACCCGGACTCCCCACATGCCGGCGGTCGTGGCCCACAGGATGAAACGGGTATCGCCGGCTCCGCGGAGAGAACCGGCCAAGACCATCGTCAGGGCCAGGGGAATCTGCAGAACGGCCACAATCCGCAGAAACTGCGTGCCCAGCTCCACCACGGCTTCATCCTGGGTGAACGCCCGCATCAGCACATAAGGAAACAAGAAAAACACGGCCCCCATCGCCGCCATCCCGGCGGCTGCCAGGCGATTGGCCTCCCAGTTTTCCAGCTTGGCGCGGACGTACTTGCCGGCTCCGATGCTGTGCCCCACCATGGTGGCGGCCGCAATGGCGAAGCCGTAGCCGGGCAGAAACGAGAACGACTCGATGGACAGTCCGACCTGATGAGCGGCATAAGAGACGGTGCCGTACAAAATGACGATCTTCGTGTAAAACATGACCCCGGCTTGCTGCAAGACGCGCTCGCCCGAGACGGGGGCGCCGATCCGCCAAGCGGATTGGACCAGATCGAGCCGGACGGTATCGGATTTTTCGAACAATGTTCGGCAGCGCCAGAGCAAATAAATGACTCCGGTCGATTCCGCCAGGCCGACCGCCCAGGCCGCGCCTTCGAGACCCCACGCCGGCGCGCCCCATTTCCCGTAAATCAAGGGGTAGGCGAGGAGGATATGCAGCAGATTGACGCCGATGAGGGCGTACATCGGAGTTTTGGTGTCGCCCGTCCCTTGGAGGATGGATGAGAGAACCTGGAGCAGGATTGTGAAGGGGGCGACAAGAAAAATGATGGTCGAATAGGGGACGGCCTGGGCGACGACGTCGGGCTGCGCGCCCAAGGCGGCCATGGCCGACCGATTGACACTCACTCCGGTCAAGGCCACTAAGACGGACGCGATGATCGAGCAGCAAACGAGATGGACGGCCGCTTCACCGGCGTCTTTGAGACGCCGGGCCCCCCAGAGCTGTGCTACCAGCACGTTGGCGCCGACCGATAGACCGGACAACAGGGTGGTGGCGATAAAGAGAAGGAGTTGCCCCAAGCCGACCGCGGCGATCGACCCCGCGCCGAGCCCTCCGACCAAGAAGACCGCGACGATTCCCTCCGCCCGTTGCAACAACGTGCTGACCGTCACGGGGAGCGCGAGAGAGAGCACGGAGCGTCTGATACGTTGCCTGGCGGCCATGGGGACGTATCCTAACAGAAGACCGGAAGGACGGAACTAGACAAATCCGTTTCCGGTTCGCTAGGGTTATGTATCGATGATACCTTCGGAAGATAGTTCTTCTTCGACCACCCTTCCTCGACTGTCGAAATCAAAGTATCTGGCCGGACTTCAATGTCACAAACGGTTGTATCTGGAGGTGCATCATCCGGAGCGTGCCGCTCCGCCCGATCCCGCCACACAAGCGGTTTTGGACATGGGAACCGAGATCGGGATTCACGCGCGGGGCCTTTTCCCCGGAGGAGTGTTGATCGACGAAGGCCATCGCCAACGAGACGAAGCCCTGGCCCACACGGCGTCCGTGATGGCCGATCCGTCCGTCACCGCTGTTTTTGAAGGGGCGTTTCAGCATGACGGCGTGTTCGTGCGCGCGGACATTCTGGAACGAGACGCGGGCCCCGACGGGACTTCCCCTTCATGGCGGTTGATCGAAGTCAAATCGTCCTCCCGCGTGAAAGACGTCCATCTCGACGACCTGGCGATCCAAAGCGCGGTATTGGAAGGCGCCGGGCTGCCCCTCTCGGCCGTCTGTCTTATGCACATCGACACCGAGTACGTGTACGAAGGAGGCTCCGTCGATTGGCGGCGCTTGTTCACGATAGAAGACGTGACGACGGCCGTGGCGAATCGACGGACCGAGGTGCCGGAGCGGATCGCCGCGATGAAGGCCCTGTTACTCGCCCCGGTTCCCCCCGCGGTCGAGCCGGGCCGCCAGTGCCACAGTCCCTATGAATGTCCCTTTTGGAACCATTGCACCCAAAACAAGCCCGATCGATGGATCTATTATTTGCCGGGTTCCAAAGACGTCGCCGAACGTTTGGTCGAGCGGGGGATCTCGATCATCGACGACATTCCGGCGGATGTGCCTCTTTCGCCCTCTCAACGCCGAGTCAAGGAAAACGTCGAGTGGATTTCTCCCGGTCTGAGAGCCGCCTTGCGATCGATCCGCTATCCGGTTCATCACGTGGATTTCGAAACGGTGATGTTGGCGGTGCCCCGTTTCCCCTCCACAAGGCCCTATCAGTCGATTCCCGTGCAATGGTCGAACCATATCGAAGAAGAACCGGGCCGCCTGACCCATCGGGAATTTCTCCATGTCGAACCGACCGAGCCGCGCAAACGGTGGGCGGAGGCCTTGATCGAATCACTGGGCCGGGAAGGGAGCATCTGCGTGTACTCTTCCTACGAAGAAGCCATGATGCGGCAACTGGTCGAGGCGTTTCCGGAGTTCCGTTCGGCGTTTCAGCCTATTTTGAAGCGTCTCTGGGATCTGCACGAGGTCATCAAGCAACATTATTACCATCCTCGGTTCAACGGGTCGTATTCCATCAAATCGGTCTTGCCGGCGGTGGTGCCTTCTTTAGGATATGGTGATTTGACCATTCAATCGGGAGGACAAGCCGCCGCCGAGTATTACCGCATGGTCTTTGTTGAGACCGATTGGATCGAACAGGCCGCCATTCGATCGGCATTGCTTGAATACTGTGCAAGAGACACGTTGGCATTAGTGGAGTTGCGGCGAACGCTTCAGAAAAAGATTGAAGAAACAAACGGATCGTCAGTCGGCTGATCAGCGAGGGGAGTGGGATGAAGAAGGAGACCAGCCGGCTGAACGATTATGTCTCGCCATCATGAGGAGAGAATGGCCGATCAGTGAAGAGCGGTGGCGGAGAGGGTGGGATTCGAACCCACGGTCGAGTTGCCCCGACAGCAGTTTTCGAGACTGCCCGATTCGGCCACTCTCGCACCTCTCCGATGGAATGGAACCGGCCCGCGTGTGAATTGTGAACCGGCGAGGCGGACGACTCGACGAATTCGGCAGGAGCTTACCGTGCCAGACGGCGTTTTGCAATGGGAAGGTCTTCCCGGCTTCGGCGATCGCCCCCTTCGATTTCACCGCGTCAGGTTGCGCGGCGACGATGCCCCACTTTCTTTAGATGGAATCGCCCGCGCCGAAATCCACGTGTGGGGATTCGTTTTGGATCTCGGCGAGGAAGAGATCGCTCTCGCGAGATCCACGTTATCGGACGAAGAACGGGCACGGGCCGATCGGTTCGTGTCGGACCTCCATCGCCGATGGTTTATCGCCGCCCATGCCGGTTTACGGAAACTCCTGAATCGGTATTGCCCTCGTCATGCACATCTCAAGATTGAGAGGGCGGCCGCCGGCAAGCCGTATTTGCGGGACATTCCCTCGCTTCGCTTCAGCTTGACCCATTCCCACGGAAGAGCTCTCGTCGCTATCGCCTGGGATCGCGATGTCGGGGTCGATCTCGAAAAGGTTCGACCGGAGGTGGATGTGCTGAGCCTCGCTCGGCGCTTTTTATCAAAACACGATCAGGATTTTATCGAGGGGGGGAAACCGGCCGGCATGCACGAGCGATTTCTGATGACGTGGGTGGCGCGGGAAGCAGTAGCAAAGGTGGACGGCACCGGCATCAGGTTTCCGTTGTATCGCGATCATCTTGCCTTGATGGAGGATGGGACTGCGCAATGGATGATGCAAAACGATGGAACAGCGCGAAGGCCGGAAATCGTCAGATCCGTTCGGTTCCTAAGACTTGAACCAGGTTGGGTCGGGGCCGTATCGGCTGAAGGAACCGATTGGGTCGTGATCTATTGTGACGATACCGGCGACGGCGTCAGGCGGGGAACGTGAATGCTTCCACTTCGGTCTTCTCGATCCCTTGCCGGATCAGATGGGGAACGTCCAATGTCTTTTCAACGTGCTGAAGGACGTCACGCCGAGTCTTCAAACTCGGATGGGGCGGAGTGAACAATTTGCAGCAGTCTTGGTCCGGTTCGATGGAAATCTCGTAGGTGCCCAGCTTTCTCGCCTCATCGGTGATTTCGATTTTATCCATCCCGATCAACGGTCGAAGGATCGGCAACGTCGCGGCTTCTCCGATCACCGAGAGATTTTCGGGTGTCTGCGACGCGACTTGGCCGAGGCTGTCGCCGGTTACCATCCCCCAGCACCGTTCCCTCTCGGCGATGCGCTCGGCGATGCGCAGCATCATGCGGCGATAGAGCACGACACGAAACGGCGCCGGCGTATTCAACACGATGTCTCTCTGGATTTCTCCGAAGGGAACGACGTAAAGACGCGACTTGTATTGATACGCGGTCAGCAGTTTCACGAGATCGCGGGCCTTTTCCTCCGAAGCGCGGCTCACCAGCGGACGGCCTGAAAAGTGAACGAAGACGGCGCGGCAGCCGCGTTTAATCATGCGATAGGCGGCGACCGGTGAATCGATTCCTCCCGACAGCAGACAGACCACCTTGCCGCTGACTCCGACCGGCATGCCGCCCGGTCCGTCGATTTTCTCTGTCGAGACATAAGCTTCTTTGGATAGCAGTTCGATATAGATCGTTTGATCGGGATGTTTCAGGCTTACGGATTTGCCCAGCGCCCGACAGACCGCGGCGCCGACGGTCCGCTCCACGTCCATGGACGTGACGGACAATCGTTTGTCCGCCCGCTTGGCCGTCACGCGAAACGTGGAGAACGGCCGTGTTCGGATCTCCTCGATGACGGCTTCGCTGAGTTCGTCGAGACGAGGCTCGGCCAGGTCGAGCGGGACCGTGCGAGCCATGAAAAAGTTCGCCGCTCCGCACACGCGCGTTAATCTGTCCCGTATCGCGTCGACTTTGGCGCCGGGTTGAAACGACACGCGAATGCGACGATGGAGCTGCTCGACTCGTATCTCTCCAAGGTCTTTGAGGGCCAGTTGAACGTTCCGGGCCAGCCGCCGCTCGAAGAAGTCGCGATTGCGACCCTTGAGGGCGAGCTCGTGGTAGTGGACAATCGCGCAGTGCATGGTAAAACCGTGTTCGAATCCAGCGGGGGACGTTCGTTACAGGACCGTATCGTGCCTCAACGATTTTCCGAGGCTTCTAAAAATCGTTCGGCGTCGATGGCGGCCATGCAGCCGGAGCCGGCGGCCGTGACGGCTTGCCGGTACTTGCTGTCTTGCACGTCACCGGCGGCGAAGACGCCCGGGACGCTGGTGGCCGTTCCATCATGGGTAAGCACATAACCTTTTTCGTCCATCTCAAGTTGGCCGGCAAACAGAGCGGTGTTGGGCCGATGTCCGATGGCAACGAAGACTCCGGCGCAGGCGATCTCCGAAACGGAGCCGGTGACGACGTTTCTCAGCTGGACGCCCGTCACGGTTTCCTGTCCCAAAATGTCTTCGACCACTGAATTCCAGAGAAAGCGGATCTTTTCGTTCTTCATCGCCCGATCCTGCATGATCTTCGAGGCGCGCAGCTTATCCCGGCGGTGGACGATGGAAACGGTGGTCGCGAACTTC